>NZ_JBYTEO010000075.1:0-29289 GCF_058791355.1 Pseudomonas sp. EB271-G4-1 | reverse complement strand
GCTGCGATCTTTTGATCTTTTAAAAAGCAAGATCAAAAGATCGCAGCCTTCGGCAGCTCCTACAGGGGCCTTTTCATTTGCTCAGCGCATGCTCGGCGCGCACCGAGTTCATGAACGCCTGCATCGCCGACGACTGAATGCGATGGCGACGGGTAATCAGCCCGTACGGTGGCAAGCGTGCTTCGAACTTGATCGGCAATACCGCCAGCAAGTCACGACCAGGATAATCCTCGACCACCGACACCGGCGTGACGCCGAGCATATCGGTTTGCTGAATCAATGAGAGCAAGGTCATGATCGAGGTGGTTTCGACGATGCTGCTGGGGATATCGACCCGCGCATTATGGAACACCTGGTTGATGATCGCGCGCATCGGGCTGGGTTGCTGTTGCAGCACCCAGGTCATGTTCTGCAGTTCTGCCCAACCCAGTTGCTTCTCCTTCGCCAGCGGATTCTGCGCACCGGCAATCACACACAGGGCTTCTTCACCCAGGCTGTCGAACAGCAGTTCTTCGGCCCGTGCTCCGGGCGGAATTCTTCCCAGGACAATGTCCAGTTGATCCTGCAGCAGCGCCTGCACCAGCACGTCGCTGGTATCGACCTGGATGCTCATGGACAAGCGTGGATGGCTTTGCTTCAAGGTCGCGATGGTGCGGGTCAACAGCCCCGAGGCCAGCGCCGGAATCGCGCCAACGGCGACTCGCCCCAGGTTGCCAGATTGCAGGGCAACCAGTTCTTCGCGCATGCCGCTGAGTTCGGCGAAGACCATGCGCGCGTAGTAGATGACAGTTTCCCCGAACGGGGTCGAGCGCATGCCCCGAGGCAGGCGTTCAAAGAGTTCGACGCCGAGCAGATCCTCAGCCTCGTGCAGCATCTTGGTCGCCGCCGGCTGAGTCATGCCGATGTGGTCGGCGGCACGGCGCAAAGAGCCGAATTCCTCCAGCGCCAGCATCAGCCGCAGCTGGCGCAGACGCAGTCGACTGTGGATTACATTGGCATCAGGAATTCGGGACATGGGCCGTACTCGCAAACAAAACTGTGGCAAGCCTGACAACAAATGTCAGGCGTTGCCAGCATCGCTGTGTCACAGCACCGATTTTGCCTTGGCGACCTGGGGTTTGCGCAGGCCCATCAGGGTTTGCAGCGCCTTGGAAATCAACGGCCAGAACAGCATCAACAACGCCGCCGTGGTCAGGCTACCCACCAATGGGTTGGACCAGAAAATCCCCAGGTGCCCGTCAGAGAACAGCATCGACTGACGGAAAGCATCTTCAGCCTTGTCGCCCAGCACGGCCGCCAATACCAGCGGCGCGATCGGGTAGCCAAGTTTCTTGAACAGATATCCCAGCGCACCGAACCCGAGCATCAGCACCACGTCGAAGAACGAGTTGTGCACCGAGTAGGCACCGATGGCGCAGACCATGATGATGATCGGCGCGATGATCGAGAACGGAATGCGCAGGATCGAGGCGAACAGCGGCACGGTGGCCAACACCACGATCAGGCTCACCACGTTGCCCAGGTACATGCTGGCGATCAGGCCCCAAACGAAGTCATGCTGCTCGACAAATAGCGTTGGCCCAGGGTGCAGGCCCCAGATCATCAAACCGCCGAGCATCACCGCAGCGGTGGCTGAACCGGGAATACCCAGGGTCAGCATCGGCAGCAAGGCACTGGTGCCGGCCGCGTGGTCGGCGGTTTCCGGAGCGATCACGCCTTCGAGTTCACCCCTGCCAAAGTTGTCGCGGTTTTTCGAAAAGCGACGCGCCAGGCTATAGCTCATGAACGATGCGGCGGTCGGGCCGCCCGGCGTAATGCCCATCCAGCAACCGACCAGGGTGCTGCGCACAATGGTCCACCAGTAGCGCGGCAGCTTGGCCCAGGTGCGCAGGATCACCATCGGGGTAATGCGCGCATGTTCGCCGCGGAACACCAGGCCTTCTTCCACTGTGCAGAGGATTTCGCCGATGCCGAACAGGCCGATCACCGCCACTTCGAAGCTGATGCCGGTCATCAGGATCGGTTGGTCAAAGGTCAACCGCAGGTTGCCGGACACAGTATCCATGCCGACCGCCGCCATGGCGAAACCGATCATCATCGCCACCACGGTCTTCAGCGGCGGGTTCTTGCTCATGCCGATGAAAGTGCAGAACGCCAACAGGTACACCGCAAAGAACTCCGGCGAACTGAACGACATGGCGAAGGCGGCGATTTTGGTCGACAGGAACGTCAGCAACAACACCCCGGCCAGCGCACCAATAAGCGCCGAGCTGAACGCGGCGGTCAGGGCTTCAGCGGCGCGACCTTCGCGGGCCATCGGGTAGCCGTCGAACGTCGTCGCCACCGATGAGGGTTCACCGGGGATGTTGAACAGGATCGAGGTGATCGAGCCGCCAAACAGCGCGCCCCAATACATGCACGACAGCAGGATGATTGCCGACACCGGCGACATGGTGAACGTCAGCGGCAGCAACAGTGCCACGCCGTTGGGGGCGCCGAGGCCGGGCAACACACCGACCAGGATGCCCAGCAGCACGCCGATCACCATCAGGCCGATGTGGCCCGGGGTCAGGATCAGGTTCATGCCTTGCAACAGGGAATCGAATTCGCTCATTTGAAGTTTCTCCCGGCCAGGGCAATCCAGTCGCCCAACGGGCCTGCATCCAGCGGGACCTTGAACCACAGCGCGAAAATCAGGTAGCTGGCCAGGACCGCGCCGAGGGATACCGTGGCGATCATCCATTTTCCGTAAGGCTTGGCGCGGACCCTGTCACGCCACATGAACCAGGCGATGAAGCATGCCGAGGCGACGTAGATGCCGGTCAGTGGCATGGCAGCGACGAACAACGCAATCGGGATGAATACCGACAGCACTTGCCTGAATGCACTGCGACTGACAAATGCGATGCTCAGCGCTTGCCAGCGCACCACGGTCAACACGCCGTTGGCCACGCTCGCGGCGCTCAGCATCAAACCGATGTAGAAGGGGAAGTAACCCGGCTCGGGGCCGGCATCACCCCAGCCGATACCTTGTTCGACGCTGCCGAACATCACCACTACGCCGATCAGCGCGGTGAAGAGTGTCAGGCCGAGTTCGACCCAACGGGTGCCGACCAGCGCGGGTGAATCCGAAGAATGGGACATGCAGACACCTCCAGCAAATGACGGCCGCCCGCAGGCGAGCGGCCGCGACAACGTCAGTTTTTCAACCAACCGGCTTCTTTGAATACCGGGGTGACGCGGGCGGTGTCTTTTTCGATGTAGGCAGTCAGCGGCTCGCCCTCGAGGAAGGTCGGCACCAGGGCGTTCTGCTTGACGTAGGCCTTGAACTCCGGCGTCTCGGTGACTTTACGCATCAGCTCGACATAGAACGCACGTTGCTCGGCGGAAACGTCGCCGGGCATGAACACGGTGCGCGGGAAGCGGTATTGATCGATGCCCAGGCCTTGCTCGTGGCAGGTCGGCACATCGGCCCAGGATTTATCACCGGCGACTTTCTCGGTGTAGCTCATGCGTTCCTGGCTGAAGACACAGAGCGGTTCGACCTGGTCGCCGCGCCATTGGCTGATGCTTTCGCTGGGGTTGTTGACGTTGGCGGCGATGTGCTTGCCAGCCAGTTGGGTGGCGGCTTCGCTGCCGCTCTTGAACGGGATGTACACCAGTTTGCTGTTGTTGGTCTGGTTCAGCAGCAGGGTCAGGGTCTGGTCGACGTCCTTGGACTGGCTGCCACCCATGCGCAGGTTCGACGGGTCAGCCTTGACCGCTTCGTAGAAGCTTTTCGCATCCTTCCACGGTGCGCCTTTGTAGCTCCAGAGAATGAAGTCATCCTCGGCCACGGCGGCAATCGGCGTCAGCTCCTGCCATTGATAGCCGAGCTTGGACACCAGCGGCAACAGGTAGATGTTGTTGGTGCCGATCACCAGTTTCTCGGCATCGCCCTTGTTCATCTTCATGTCGAGAAAGGCTTCGGCGCCATTGCCGCCGCCCTTGTTGAGGACGATGGTATTAACGTCGAGCAGTTTATGCGTGGTGATGATCGACTGGATCAGGCGACCGAGTTGGTCGGTACCGCCACCGGGGCCACCGGCGACAACGATTTCGACGTTCTTGTCCGGTTGCCAGGCGTGGGCCAGGGCGGGGAGGGCGCCCGCGGCGACCAGGGTGCAGCCAAGAAACAGACGGGATGTGCGACGGACGAATGCATTTCGCATGATGGAAGAGCCTCGTTTTTGTAGTTGTTATGAGTGACTTGTTGGCGTTCGAAAGCTGCAAGCCTGGCCAGAGTGTGGGAAGACGCCGTCGCCGCGTCTAGTCAAAACAATACATACACCGATAGCCTGGGGTTATAGCGCTGCAAACGAACGGGGATTTCTGTAGGAGCGAGCCTGCTCGCGATGGACTCAAGAGCGCCACGTTTATTCAGGAAACACGCGTTTTCGTTGAAGACCATCGCGAGCAGGCTCGCTCCTACAGAAAAATGCATGCGTGCGTTGAAAGCCCATTGAAAGCATGGCATGCCATAACCCGAAGCTATCGCCTGATTTCAAGTTTTGATTAGACGGTTATCACCGGGCCTTCGATAGTGCCCACAGGTCGCCACGACGCGACACGCTTGAATCCACAAAAATAATAAATCGAGGTACGCACCATGGCTCGTCCCAGTGCTTCCCTGCATCTGCCCACGGCAGATGCGATCCCGCAGGCCGGCGCCGCGAAAGCCAGCAATGTGCGTTGGCGGATCTTCGCGATCATCTTTGCGCTGACCATGGTCAATCTGATTGATCGGGTGTCGCTGTCCATTGCCATGCCGACCATCGCCCATGAATTTTCCCTCACGCCAAGCATCCAGGGTTTGATCCTCAGCAGCTTCTTCTGGGCCTACGCGCTGTTGCAGATTCCCGGGGGCTGGTTGATCGACCGCTTTGGACCGCATCGGGTCATCAGCTGGTCCACCGGGTTGTGGGGCACGTTCCAGGTGCTGGCGGCGTTCGCCACTGGCGGCTTGTCGTTGTTGTTTGCCCGTGTGGCCCTGGGGGCCTCGGAAGCGCCGTTGTTTCCGTCCGGCGGCAAGCTGATCTGCTCATGGCTGGCGCCCAGCGAGCGCAGCCGCGGTGCGGTGTTGATGGACAGCGGCAGCCCGTTGGGCGTGGCGCTCGGCGGGTTGATCATTGCCTATCTGATCGCTTCGCTGGACTCCTGGCGCCTGGCCTTCGTGATCGCCGGTGTGGCGACCCTGTTGCTGGCCTGGCTGGCGCGGCGTTATCTGCGTGATGACCCGAACAGCCACCCACAGGTCAATGCCCTGGAACTGGAAAAAATCAACGCCGGGCGCGCCACGCCGGCCGCCGAAGCCACCCGGGCACCGGTCAAGGGCCTGGGCATCGCCGCTCGTTCCCTGAGCGGATTGCTGATCGGTCGTGCCAGTTGGGCGATGGTGTATTTCGGCCTGTTGACCTGGGGGCCGAGTTATCTGGCGCAAGCCCGGGGTTTTGATATCAAGGGCATTGGCGCGGCGACCTTCGTGATTTTCGTCTGCGGCGCATTGGGTTCGTTGACCGGTGGTTTCCTCTGCGACGGCTTGATCCGCAAGGGCGTGCGGCGCGGCGTGGCGGTCAAGAGCCTGCTGGCGTTTTCCGGCCTGGTGGCCCTCGGCGCGTTCCTGCTGTTGCCGACCCTGAGCGATCCTTTTGCGGCCGTGGCGCTGTTGGCCATGACCGCGTTTTTCCTGATGTGGGGCAGCCTCTATTGGAGCTTCCCGGCGTTGCTGGCAGCACCGGCGCGGGTCGGCTTGATCGGTGGCGTGATGAACATGGCCGGCAGCACCGGCGGTATCGCGGTGCCGATCCTGGTGGGGGTGATCCTGCAAATGAGCGGTGGTTTCGCCCCCGTGCTCGGGTTCTTTGCCGCGTGTTCGGCCGTGTTTGTGCTGGCGACCCTGTTCATCAGTCTCGACGAGGTGCGTTATGGCTGAGCGTTGGAATGGACCGATCATCGATGCCCATCATCACTTCTGGGACCCAACGATCAACGACCATCCGTGGCTGGCGCCCGAAGCCAACATTGCGTTTCGCTACGGTGACTACAGCGCGATCAAGCGCCGCTATTTTCCCGAGGATTACTTCGCCGATGCCGGTGAGCATCGGGTGGTGCAAACGGTGTATGTCGAGACCGAATGGAACCCCCAGGACCCGATTGGCGAAACCCGGTTCATCGAACAACTGGCCGCCCGTTACGGGGTGCCGAATGCGATCGTCGCGCAAGCCTGGCTCGACCACCCGGACGCCATTGCGGTGCTGGCCGAGCAGGCCACCTACAAGTGCGTACGCAGCGTGCGGCACAAACCGGGCGGGCCGACGTCACCCGAACAGTTCGGGCGGGTGCGCAGCCTGATGAGCGACGAGCACTGGCGGCGCAGTTACGCCGCATTGGAGGGGCTGGGCCTGCACTTTGATTTGCAGACGCCCTGGTGGAACCTGCCCGAGGCCGAACGGCTGGCCCGGGACTTCCCCGGCATCACCCTGATTCTCAATCACGCCGGGTTGCCCAACGATCGCAGCGCCGAAGGCTTGGCGGGATGGCGAGCAGCGATGGCGCGGTTGGCGCAGTGGCCGAACGTGCAGGTCAAGATCTCTGGCCTGGGCCAGGCGGGGCGGGCGTGGCGCACCATCGACAACGCCTGGATCGTGCGCGAAATCATCGCGATGTTCGGCACCCGACGAGCGATGTTTGCCAGCAATTTTCCGGTGGACAGCCTGTGCGGCTCGTTCGACGACATCTACAGCGGTTTCAAATCCATCGTCGCCGATCTGCCAGTGGCCGATCAGGAGCGACTGTTCTACAGCAACGCGCAGCGCATCTACCGCTGCGAACCTTGCGCCATTGACCGGGCGCTGCCTGAATCCTTGAGGAGTGAAGCATGAACAAGACAACCATCGCGATGGTCCTGGGTGACCCGGCGGGCATCGGCCCGGAACTGATCTCACGCTTGCTCGCTGAGCCCGATGTGCGCGGCCAGGCCAACGTGATCCTGATTGCCGACGAAGCGGAAATGCGTCGCGGCATGCGCATCGCCGGCGTGGAGTTTCCCTATCGTCGGGTGGAGTCTTTGGAGCAGCTGTCTTTTGTTGATGACACGCCGTTGTTCTTCGATTTTCGCGGCGACACCTTCGGTGAATTTCCGCGCAGCGAGGCCAGCGTCATTGGCGGTCGCTACAGCCTCGACACGTTGGAAAAAGCGCTGCGCCTGACCGAGGCCGGGACCACCGACGCAATATTGTTCGGGCCGTTGAACAAGACCTCGCTGCACATGGCCGGCATGGCCCACAACGATGAGCTGCACTGGTTCGCCGAGCTGCTGGATTTCCACGGGCCATTCTGCGAGTTCAACGTGCTCGACAATCTCTGGACTTCTCGGGTGACCTCTCACGTCGCGTTGGCTGAAGTGCCGGGGTTGCTCAGCCAGGAGCGGGTGGTGGAAGCGATTCAGTTGATCGACACCGCCCTCAAGCGCAACGGCCTGGAAAAACCGCGCATCGGCGTCTGCGGTTTGAACCCGCACAACGGCGACAACGGCTCGTTCGGCCGTGAAGAACTGGACATCATCGGCCCGGCGGTGCGCAAGGCCCAGGCGCTGGGAATCGCGGCGGAAGGACCGTACCCGGGCGACACGATTTTCCTCAAGGTCCAGGGCGACGCCAGCGCCTTTGACGCGGTCGTGACGATGTATCACGACCAAGGGCAGATCGCGATCAAGTTGATGGGCTTCTCCCGTGGCGTCACGGTTCAGGGTGGCCTGCCCATTCCCATCACCACACCGGCCCACGGCACCGCGTTCGATATCGCGGGGCAGGGCAAGGCGAATGTCGGCGCGACTCGCCAGGCATTCGAGATTGCTTGCCGGATGGGGGGCAACAGCTACTAAAAGGGCAAGATCAAAAGATCGCAGCCTTCGGCAGCTCCTACAGGGGATGGCATACATCCTGTAGGAGCTGCCGAAGGCTGCGATCTTTTTGTTTTTGGTCTGATAACTCGATCTACCTGATAACCGCTTTTTCCTATCACCCCAGGTTATCGCCGGATACGCATAAGTGATTATCCGCAGCCCCTTGGCGCTGGCTAAAGTCGCTCCATCGAATGCGCACAACCGCTCTCCAGCGGCTCTACGCAACGACACAACAATGACAAGAAGCCGGCAGCGCAAGGAATCTGTATTCATGAAAATCAAAGCGATCCGTACCCGCGTTTTCGAGTGGAAAGGCAAAGTCGTCCCACCTCAAGCGCACTTCTGCACCAACGCCAGCGACATCCTGTTCGAGCGCGGCGACGCCATGGGCTCGTTCCGTTTCCACGGCTGGCTGGTGGTGGAAGTCGAGACCGACACCGGTCTTGTCGGCATCGGCAACTGCGCCCTGGCGCCACGGGTGGCCAAGGAAATCATCGACACCTACCTGGCACCCATCGCGATTGGCGAAGACCCGTTCGACAACGAATACATCTGGCAGAAGATGTACCGCCAGAGCCACGCCTGGGGCCGCAAAGGCATCGGCATGGCGGCCATCTCGGCGATTGATATCGCCATCTGGGACATCATGGGCAAGGCGGTCAACAAGCCGGTGTTCAAGCTGCTCGGCGGCCGCACCAAGGAAAAGATCTGGACCTACGCCTCCAAGCTCTACGCTAACGACAACCTCGACCTGTTCCTGGAAGAAGCCCAGGGCTATCTGAACCAAGGCTTCACCGCGCTGAAAATGCGCTTCGGCTACGGCCCGAAAGACGGCCCGGCGGGCATGCGCAAGAACATCGAACAAGTGCGCGCCTTGCGTAACCTGGCCGGTCCCGACGTCGACATCATGCTCGAATGCTACATGGGCTGGACCCTCGAATATGCCCGTCGCATGTTGCCGAAACTGGCCGAGTTCGAGCCGCGCTGGCTGGAAGAGCCGGTGATCGCCGATGACATCGAAGGCTACATCGAGCTGAAAAAAATGGGGATCATGCCGATCTCCGGGGGTGAGCACGAATTCACGTCCTACGGCTTCAAGGACCTGCTGGAGCGTCGCGCCGTCGACGTGATCCAGTACGACACCAACCGCGTCGGCGGCATCACCGCAGCGCGCAAGATCAACGCCATGGCCGAAGCCTGGTCAGTACCGGTCATTCCGCACGCCGGGCAGATGCACAACTATCACCTGACCATGTCCACCACCGCCTCGCCGATGGCCGAGTTCTTCCCGGTGTTCGACGTCGAGGTCGGCAACGAACTCTTCTACTACGTGTTCAAGGGCGAGCCGCAACCGGTCAACGGCTATATCCAGCTCGACGACAACAAGCCGGGTCTTGGCCTGGAAATCTCCGATGAGTACCTGAGCGACTTCAACATCATCGAGTGACCCCACGACCTACCGGAGGACGACATGCGCCTGATTCAATTCGAAAACACGGCCGGTGAACGCCAGGTCGGGCTGGTCGACGGGGCACAAGTGCAGGTGCTCCAAGGCACCCGCAGCACCCGCGAACTGGCACTCGCGGCGATCCACGCCAAACGCAGCCTGGCAGAAGAAGTCGCTTTGCGCGGCACCGCGCCGGGCCCGGACTACGCACAGCTGTTGCAGCGGGGCCAGGTCCTGCCACCGCTGGACCACGAAGACCCCGCCCATTGCCTGATCAGCGGCACCGGCCTGACCCACCTGGGCAGCGCCTCGACGCGGGACAAAATGCACCAGCAGGAGGGCGCCGTCGAAGCCGGCATGACCGACACCATGCGCATGTTCAAATGGGGTCTGGAGGGCGGTAAGCCAGGGGGCGGGCAGGTCGGTGCGCAGCCGGAATGGTTCTACAAGGGCGACGGCAGCATCGTCGTGCGTCCCGGCGCGGACTTCCCGGTGCCGCCCTTCGCCGAAGACGCCGGTGAAGAACCGGAGCTGACCGGGCTCTACGTGATCGGCGACGACGGCCAGCCGTATCGCGTCGGTTATGCCTTGGGCAATGAGTTCTCCGACCATGTCATGGAACGGCGTAACTACCTGTACCTCGCCCATTCGAAATTGCGCTGCTGCTCCTACGGACCCGAGTTGCGCGTCGGTGAATTGCCCAGGCACCTGGTCGGCACCAGCCGTATCAAGCGCAATGGCGAAACGATCTGGGAAAAGGAATTTCTCAGCGGCGAAGACAACATGTGCCACAGCCTGGCCAACCTCGAGTTCCACCACTTCAAGTACGCACAGTTCTTGCGCCCCGGCGATGTTCATGTGCACTACTTTGGCACCGCCACACTGTCGTTTGCCGACGGCATCAAGACCCAGCCGGGCGATAGCTTCCAGATCAGCCTCGATGAGTTCGGTGCGCCACTGGTGAACGGCATCGGCGAAAGTGCCCAGCCGTTGCCTATCGGTCAGGTGCGCACACTCTGACCCCCTGTAGGAGCCGGCAAGCCGGCTCCTAAAGGTCTGCCATTGATCAAGGAACTCACATGACTCAATTTCTTGGCCACAACTACATCGGCGGCCGCCGCAGCGCCAACGGCACCTTGCAACTGCAAAGTCTCGACGCGACCACCGGCGAGCCGTTGCCCGGCACCTTCTTTCAGGCGTCCGAAGCCGAAGTGGATGCCGCCGCCAAAGCCGCCGCGGCGGCGTACCCGATCTACCGCAACCTGAGCGCGGAAAAACGCGCGACCTTCCTCGACGCCATCGCCGATGAAATCGATGCGCTGGGCGAGGATTTCGTTGCCACCGTTTGCCGCGAAACCGCGTTGCCGGCCGGGCGTATCCAGGGCGAACGCGGTCGCACCAGCGGCCAGTTGCGCTTGTTCGCCAGGGTGCTGCGTCGCGGTGATTTCTACGGCGCACGCATCGATCGGGCGCTGCCGGAGCGCCAGCCATTGCCGCGCCCGGATCTGCGTCAGTACCGCATCGCCCTGGGGCCGGTGGCCGTGTTCGGCGCGAGCAACTTTCCGTTGGCGTTCTCCACGGCGGGTGGCGATACCGCCTCGGCCCTGGCCGCCGGTTGCCCGGTGGTGTTCAAGGCCCACAGCGGGCACATGGCAACCGCCGAATGGGTGGCGGACGCGATCATCCGCGCCGCCGAACGCACGCAAATGCCGGCCGGGGTTTTCAACATGATTTATGGCGGTGGCGTCGGTGAGTGGCTGGTCAAGCACCCGGCGATCCAGGCCGTGGGTTTCACCGGTTCGCTCAAAGGTGGCAATGCCTTGAGCCACATGGCCGCGACCCGACCACAGCCGATTCCGGTGTTCGCCGAGATGTCGAGCATCAACCCGGTGTTCCTGCTGCCCGAGGCGCTGGCGGTGCGCGGCGAGCAGATCGCGGCGCAACTCGCCGGCTCGGTGACCCTGGGCTGTGGTCAGTTCTGTACCAATCCAGGGCTGGTCATCGGCCTGCGTTCGCCGCAGTTCAGCAGCTTTCTCGAAATTTTTTGCGCGAGCATGAACCAGCAACCTGCGCAAACCATGCTCAATGCCGCAGGGCTGGACAGCTACAGCCGAGGTTTGGGTGAACTGCACGAACATCCGGGGCTGACTCATCTGGCGGGCAAGCCGCAACAGGGCAATCAGGCGCAGCCGCAAGTGTTCAAGGCCGATGTCAGCCTGTTGCTCAAGGGCGATGAGTTGCTTCAGGAAGAAGTATTCGGGCCGACCACCATCGTCATCGAAGTCGAGGACCGCGCGCAGTTGGCGGCGGCGCTACAGGGCCTGCGCGGGCAGTTGACGGCGACCTTGATCGGCGAGCCTGACGAGTTGCTGCAGTACCGCTGGCTGGCGGAGATGTTGCAGGAAAAGGTCGGGCGGATTCTGCTCAATGGCTATCCGACCGGCGTCGAGGTGTGCGAAGCGATGGTGCATGGCGGGCCGTATCCGGCGACGTCCGACTCGCGCGGCACCTCGGTCGGTACCCTGGCCATCGACCGCTTCCTGCGCCCGGTGTGCTTCCAGAACTACCCGGACGCGTTGCTGCCCGAGGCGTTGCAGAACGCTAATCCGCTGGGGATTCGGCGATTGGTGGATGGGGAGGTGAGTTCGTTGGCGTTGTGATTTCCCCCTGTAGGAGCTGCCGCAGGCTGCGATCTTTCGATTTTGCTTTTAAAAACAAGATCAAAAGATCGCAGCCTGCGGCAGCTCCTACAATCATCGTCGCAGCAACTTACCTGGTCCTGGCCGGCTTCAACACCAGCCACAACGCCGCCGCAATCAACACCCCGCCATAGACATGCGCCATCGACAATGGCTCATCCAGTAACAGCGCCCCCCACAACACGCCGAACGGCGGGATCAGGAAGGTCGTGGTCATCGACCTCACCGGCCCGACCGAACTGAGCAAGCGGAAGTAAACGATGTACGCAAGCGCGGTGCACACCAGCCCCAATCCCAGCAGCGACAACCAGACACTCCAGCCGCCCCAGCTTGCCGGCGGTTGGCTGATCACGCTGTAGCCGAACAACGGCAACAGGAACAGCGTGGCGCCGAGCATGCTGCCCAGCGCAGACAAACGGCTGTCGAGGCCGCCGGCCTGATCCAGCCAGCGGCGGGCGAGGAATCCGGCGAAACCATAACAGGTGGTGGCGAGCAGGCAGGCGAAGGCGCCCATCAGCAACTGCAGGTCGAATGCGACCGGGCCTGCGCGGGTCAGCACACCAACGCCAAGCAATCCGAGCAATACCCCGCCGAGCTTGGCGGCGGTGAGTCTCTCATGAAAAAACAGCCCACCGATCAAAACGCCCATCAGTGGTGTGGTGGCGTTGAAAATCGCCGAGTACCCGGCCGGCAGCACCTGGGCAGCCACGGAATACAGAGTTGCTGGAATCCCGGAGTTGATCACCCCGAGCAGCATCACAGTCTTGAGCTTGCCTTTGAAATCCCAGCTGATGCGCATCAGCCCGAGGATCAGCAACAAGCCGGTAGCGGCAATCGACACGCGGAAAAAGGCCGTAGGGATCGTGCCAATCACCGGGGCGATGATGCGCATGAACAGAAAGCTCGCACCCCAGATGGCCGCCAGTGACAGTAAACGGACTATATCGACGGGGTTCACGCTGCTCTCCTTCCTTGATCGGGACGAGAGTGTTGCCGAGCGGCTGATCCATGGCAACCGGAAAACGGGCAAATAACCCGCGCGCAAAATTACACTTCTCCTGCACCCGCTTCACTGGCTAAGCTCAGGGCTCACGAATTCCCGCAGAGGTCTCACCATGCCGCAGCAATGGCCAGCCGCCGACATCGCCCGCCTGATCCTCGATGGCTTTGACGATTACCGCGAGCATTTTCGCCAGATCACCGACGGCGCCCGGGCCCGCTTCGAGCAAGCCAGGTGGCAGGAGACGCAGTCGGCGTCGGCGGCGCGGATCAATCTCTACGAAGAAAAAGTCAGTGAGACAGTGGCACGATTGCACACCGCCTTTGACACCGACACGCTGGACGTCAGTTGCTGGCCGCTGGTCAAGAGCGCGTACATCACCTTGATCGACCTGCGCTTCGACGATGAATTGTCCGAGACCTGGTACAACTCGATTTTCTGCGGCCTGTTCAGCCATGACCTGATCAGCGACGGCTGCATGTTCATCCACACCACACGGCCGAGCCTGCGCCGGGCCCGCGCCGCGCAAACCCGCACCTACAAGCCCCAAGGCCAGCTGGCGGGCATGCTGGCGAGCATCTTCGCCGATTATCGCTTCAGCGAGGACTACGCCGACCTGCCCGGCGACCTGCGCCGCCTTGAAGCGCAACTGCGCGAGAACCTGCCCGATTGGGTGTGCAAGGACCCTGAACTGAGCGTCGAACTGTTTTCCTCGGTGCTCTACCGCAACAAGGGCGCCTACCTGGTGGGGCGCATCTACACCGCCGATGAGCAATGGCCATTGGCGATCCCGCTTCTGCACCTCGAGGGGCGGGGGATCCAGATCGATGCACTGATCACCGACGAGGCGGACGTGTCGATCATCTTTTCCTTCACCCGTTCGTATTTCATGGTGGATGTGCCGGTGCCGGCGGAGTTCATCGGTTTCCTCAAGCGCATCCTGCCGGGCAAGCACGTCGCCGAGTTGTACACCTCGATCGGCTTCTACAAGCATGGCAAGTCTGAGTTCTACCGCGCGCTGATCAACCACCTGGCCAACACCGACGACCAGTTCATCATGGCGCCGGGCGTGCGCGGCATGGTCATGAGCGTGTTCACCCTGCCAGGTTTCAACACGGTATTCAAAATCATCAAGGACCGTTTCTCACCGTCGAAAAACGTCGACCGCGCTACGGTGATCGAGAAGTACCGGCTGGTGAAAAGCGTCGACCGTGTCGGGCGCATGGCCGACACCCAGGAGTTCGCCGACTTCCGTTTCCCGCTGAGCAAGTTCGACCCTGCGTGCCTCGAAGAACTGCTGGATGTCGCGCCGTCCACGGTGTCGGTGGAAGGCGACACGGTGCTGATCCGCCACTGCTGGACCGAGCGGCGGATGACGCCGCTGAACCTGTACCTGGAAAACGCCAACCCGGCGCAGGTGCGCGAAGCCCTGGAGGATTACGGCCTGGCGATCAAGCAACTGGCGGCGGCGAACATCTTTCCCGGGGACATGCTGCTCAAGAACTTCGGCGTCACGCGGCATGGGCGCGTGGTGTTTTATGACTATGACGAGATCTGCTTCCTGACCGAAGCCAACTTCCGCCACATTCCGCAACCGCGTACGCCGGAAGACGAGATGGCGTCCGAGCCTTGGTATTCGATCGGGCCGCTGGATGTGTTTCCTGAGGAATTCCCGCCGTTTCTATTTGCCGATTCGGGCCAGCGCAAGTTGTTCGATCAACTGCACGGCGAGCTGTACAACGCCGATTACTGGAAGAGCCTGCAAGAGGCCATCCGTGCCGGCAAGGTGATCGATGTGTTCCCTTATCGGCGCAAGGGCCTCGATAACGAGTAACCCCCCACACAGATCGTTCCCACGCTCTGCGTGGGAATGCCGCCCAGGACGCTCCGCGTCCCTGTGACGCGGAGCGTCACTTGATGCATTCCCACGCAGAGCGTGGGAATGATCAGGGAACCAGCGATCACACGGAAGCCCAAATCTGCGACAATCCGCCCCCTGCGCCACTAGACGACTGAATTGCGTACCTGATGACCGACGAATCGCCCTCCATCGACAAACTGCTGAAAAACCTCGATCACGCCATGCTCGCCGACCGCCACCGGCTGCGGCGGCAGTTGCTTGAGCTGCGCAAGAAACCCGACGAGGCCAAACTGGCCCAGTGGGTAGCGCGGATGCAGGCGTCCTGTGACCAGGTGCTGGCCCGCCGTGCCAGCCTGCCGGTGATTCGTTACGACGACAGCCTGCCGATCGCCGCCAAGCGCGACGAAATCAAGAAGGCCCTGCAACAGCATCAGGTGCTGATCATTGCCGGCGAAACCGGGTCGGGTAAAACCACCCAGCTGCCGAAGATCTGCCTGGAAATCGGGCGCGGCCAACATGGCCTGATCGGCCACACCCAACCGCGTCGGATCGCCGCGCGCAGCGTGGCCGCCCGTGTGGCCGAAGAACTCGGCACGCCGTTGGGTGCCCTGGTCGGCTATCAGGTGCGGTTCGAGGACCAGAGCGATTCCAATACGTTGATCAAGCTGATGACCGACGGCATCCTGCTGGCGGAAACCCAGAACGACCGTTATCTGGAACGCTACGACACCATCATCGTCGACGAAGCCCACGAACGCAGCCTCAACATCGACTTCCTGCTCGGTTACCTGAAAACCCTGCTGCCGCGTCGTCCGGACCTGAAAGTCATCATCACGTCGGCGACCATCGACCTGGAGCGCTTCTCCAAGCATTTCGACGATGCGCCGATTGTCGAGGTCTCCGGTCGCACCTTCCCGGTGG
The DNA here is from genome assembly GCF_058791355.1 of Pseudomonas sp. EB271-G4-1. NCBI lineage: Bacteria > Pseudomonadati > Pseudomonadota > Gammaproteobacteria > Pseudomonadales > Pseudomonadaceae > Pseudomonas > Pseudomonas sp. EB271-G4-1. The sequence goes on along the minus strand of NZ_JBYTEO010000075.1, from coordinate 13,419 downwards.
ACACCTGGTATCGCCCGCTGACCCTGGAGCAGGACGAGGAGGGCAATCGTGTCGAGGACGACCTGACGGTGGATCAGGCGATCCTCGCCACCCTCGATGAAATTGCCGCCTATGAGCGCAGCGAACGCCGCAGCCCCGGTGACGTGCTCGTGTTCCTGCCCGGCGAGCGCGAGATTCGCGACGCCGCCGACATGCTGCGCAAGGCCCAGCTCAAACACACCGAGATCCTGCCGTTGTACGCGCGCCTGTCGCCGGCCGAGCAGCAGCGGATTTTCCAGTCGCACCCGGGCCGTCGCGTGGTGCTGGCGACCAACGTCGCGGAAACCTCGCTGACCGTGCCGGGCATCCGATACGTGATCGACAGCGGCACTGCGCGCATCAGTCGCTACAGCTACCGCGCCAAGGTCCAGCGCCTGCCGATCGAAGCCATTTCCCAGGCCAGCGCCAACCAGCGTAAGGGCCGATGCGGACGGGTCGAGCCGGGCATCTGTGTGCGCCTGTACAGCGAAGAGGATTTCCTCGGGCGTCCGGAATTTACCGATCCGGAAATCCTGCGCACCAACCTGGCCGCGGTTATTTTGCAGATGCTGCACCTGCGCCTCGGCGAAATCACCGCGTTCCCGTTTATCGAACCGCCAGATGGCAAGGCGATCAGCGACGGTTTCAACCTGCTGCAAGAACTCTCGGCAGTAGACCGCAACAGCCAGTTGACCCCCCTTGGTCGCCAATTGGCGCGGCTGCCGGTGGACCCGCGCATGGGCCGCATGCTGCTCGAAGCGGCGAAGCTCGGTAGCCTGCAGGAAGTGCTGATCGTCGCCAGTGCCATGTCGATCCAGGACCCGCGCGAACGTCCGCCGGAACGCCAGCAAGCGGCGGATCAGGCCCATGCGCAATGGAAGGACAGCGACTCGGACTTCGCCGGGCTGGTCAACCTGTGGCGCGGTTTCGAAGAGCAGCGCCAGGCGCTGACGGCGAGCCCGCTGCGCAACTGGTGTCGCAAGAATTTCCTGAATTACCTGCGTCTGCGTGAATGGCGCGACTCCCATCGCCAATTGAGCCTGATCTGCCGCGACATGCAGTTGAGCCTCAATAAAGAGCCGGCGGACTATCCAAAACTGCACAAGGCGGTGCTGGTGGGGTTGCTGAGCCAGATCGGCCAGAAAACCGAAGACGGCGATTACCTCGGCGCGCGTCAGCGACGATTCTGGATTCACCCCTCGTCAGGTATCGGCAAGAAGCGTCCGCAATGGCTGATGACCGCCGAACTGGTGGAAACCACCAAGCTGTATGCACGCATGGTGGCCAAGATCGATGCCGACTGGATCGAGCCGCTGGCCGGGCACCTGATCAAGAAAAACCACTTCGAACCCCATTGGGAGAAGAAGCGTGGCCAGGTCGTGGCCTTCGAGCAGATCACCCTGTTCGGGCTGATCGTGGTCGGCCGCCGGCCGGTGCATTACGGTCCGGTTGATCCCGTGGTGTCCCGTGAACTGTTCATCCGTGAAGCGTTGGTGCGCGGCGAGATTCAGTCGAAAGCCAAATGCCTGACCGCTAACAAGCAATTGCTCGAACAACTCGACGAGCTGGAAGCCAAGGCCCGTCGCCGCGACATCCTGGCTGACGAAGAAACCCTCTACGCCTTCTACGATGCGCGCCTGCCGGCAGAAATCCACCAGACCGCGACCTTCGACAGCTGGTATCGGATCAACAGCCAGAAAGACCCGCAACTGCTGATCATGCGCGAGGAAGACGTGCTGGCCCGCGAAGCCAGTGAAGTCACTGCCCAGCATTATCCGGACACGCTGCACATCGGCGACCTGGAACTGGCCCTGAGCTACCACTTCGAACCGAACCACCCGCGTGATGGCGTGACCCTGCGGGTACCGGCACCACTGTTGCCGATGCTGCCGCCGGAGCGCCTGGAGTGGCTGGTGCCGGGCGTGATCGAAGCCAAGTGCATTGCGCTGGTGCGTAACTTGCCCAAGGCCTTGCGCAAGAATTTCGTGCCGGTGCCGGATTTCGTCAAAGCCGCGTTGCAGCGCATGACCTTCGCTGAAGGCTCGTTGCCACAAGCCTTGGGTCGCGAGTTGTTGCGCATGACCGGCGCCCGGGTCAGCGATGAAGCCTGGAGCGAGGCGGCACAACAGGTCGAAAGCCATCTGCGGATGAACCTGGAAATCGTCGACGCCCAGGGCAAGTTTCTCGGCGAAGGACGCGACCTGGCCGAACTGACGGCGCGTTTCGCCGAAGCCAGCCAGGCTGCCCTGGCGGTACCGCAAACCGCGAAAAGCCAGCAGCCGGTCGAACCGAAAGTGTTCGCCGCCGTCGCCGAGAAAACCCAGCAGAAGATCGCCGGCCTGTCGATGACGGTCTATCCGGCGCTGGTGGAAGAGGCGGGGACGGTCAAGGAAGGACGGTTCTCGACTCCGGCCGAAGCCGAGTTCCAACATCGCCGCGCCCTGCAGCGCTTGCTGCTGCAACAACTGGCGGAACCGGCGAAGTTCCTGCGCGGCAAGTTGCCGGGCCTGACCGAACTGGGGCTGCTGTATCGCGACATGGGCCGTGTTGATGCACTGGTCGAAGACATACTGTTGGCCAGCCTCGACAGCTGCATCCTCGACGGTGAAGACCCGCTGCCACGCGACGGTGCCGGGTTGGCGTCGTTGGCCGAACGCAAGCGCGGTACCTGGACCGAACATGCCGAACGCGTGGCGAAACTGACTCTGGAAATCCTCAAGCACTGGCACGGCCTGCAAAAGCGCTTCAAGGGCAAGATCGACCTGGCGCAAGCCGTGGCCCTGAACGACATCAAGCAGCAGCTCAGCCACCTGGTGTATCCGGGATTTGTCCGGGAAACGCCGATGCAGTGGCTCAAGGAACTGCCACGCTACCTCAAGGCCATCGAACAGCGTTTCGAAAAAATCGGCGCCCAGGTGCAACGGGATCGGGTCTGGAGCGGCGAGTTGTCCGGCCTCTGGACGCAATACCAGACCCGCGCCAACAAACACGCCCAGGAAGGCAAGCGCGATCCACAGCTGGAGCTGTATCGCTGGTGGCTGGAGGAATACCGGGTTTCGCTATTCGCCCAGCAACTGGGGACCAAAGTACCGATCTCGGACAAGCGCCTGAACAAGCAATGGAGCCAGGTCGAGCCCTGACATGGCCTCTGTAGGAGCGAGCATGTCGAATCGTCGCACCTTCGCGATGGACGTCAACGATGACGCTGGGTGCCTGATACCCCGCGGCGTCCTCAAGTCCATCGTCGGAACGCCGCCCGGAGCATGCTCGCTCCTACAGGTATCGCGTCGTACCGCCGTATTTGCAAAAGGGGCGAAAATCCAAGGTTTATGGCAAACTTCGCGACCATAAGCGCCAGTTTCACGGGCTAGAGCCTTCGGCCAGCTCGCGCGACGGATCAAGCGATGCCAGGTTTGCGTCCCCGGGACGGAAATAGACCCTTTGCGTATTGGTACGACTGTGCCAATACTTTCTGCCTGAACAGATTAGAGACACGACCATGCATAACGTCGTCATCAGCGGCACCGGCCTGTACACCCCGGCCAACAGCATCTCCAACGAAGAGCTGGTGCAGTCTTTCAATGCTTATGTCGCTCAATTCAACACCGACAACGCCGAGGCCATCGCCCGCGGCGAAGTCGAGGCGTTGACCGAATCCAGCGCAGCGTTCATCGAGAAAGCCTCCGGCATCAAAAGCCGTTTTGTCATGGACAAGGAAGGCATTCTCGACCCCCAGCGCATGGCGCCACGCTTGCCGGAGCGTTCCAACGACGAATGGTCGGTGCTTTGCCAGATGGCCATCGGCGCAGCTGAACAAGCCCTGCAACGTGCCGGCAAAACCGCCGCGGACATCGACGGCGTGATCGTCGCCTGCTCCAACCTGCAACGCGCCTACCCGGCCATCGCCATCGAAGTCCAGGAAGCGCTGGGCATCCAGGGTTTTGGTTTCGACATGAACGTGGCCTGCTCCTCGGCCACCTTCGGCATCCAGGCCGCGGCCAACAGCGTCCAGCTGGGCCAGGCCCGGGCGATCCTGATGGTCAACCCGGAAGTTTGCACTGGCCACCTGAACTTCCGCGATCGCGACAGCCACTTCATCTTCGGCGATGCCGCTACCGCGGTGATCATCGAGCGCGCTGACCTCGCCACCTCCAGTCACCAGTTCGACATTGTCAGCACCAAGCTGCTGACCAAGTTCTCCAACAACATCCGCAATAACTTCGGCTTCCTCAACCGCGCCGCGGAAGAGGGCATCGGTGCCAAGGACAAACTGTTCGTGCAGGAAGGCCGCAAGGTGTTCAAGGAAGTCTGCCCGATGGTCGCCGAGCTGATCGCTGCGCACCTGGAAGAGAATCAGCTCAACGTCAATGACGTGAAGCGCTTCTGGCTGCACCAGGCCAACCTCAGCATGAATCACCTGATCGTCAGGAAGCTGCTGGGCCGTGAAGCCACCGAGCAGGAAGCGCCGGTGATTCTCGATACCTATGCCAACACCAGTTCGGCAGGTTCGGTGATTGCGTTCCACAAGCACCAGGATGATCTGGCCGCGGGCTCGCTGGCGGTGCTCAGCTCGTTCGGCGCTGGTTACTCGATCGGTAGCGTGTTGCTGCGCAAACGCTGAGTTTTTCGCCGTAGCTGAAAAGATCGCAGCCTGCGGCAGCTCCTACATGGATCGATGTTCAATCGCGATATTGCGTTGAACCCGTTCGCGTAGGAGCTGCCGCAGGCTGCGATCTTTTTTTACGCCAATAGAAACAGCCCGGCGTTGACCTATCGGAGGATGATGGGGACCGATAGATCAACGCCAGGCTGCAAGAGTGGCTCAGGCATCCGTGCCGGAGTCGTATAGCGGGAAATCAGAACTTCGCTTCGGCATCCAGTTGCAGGGTGTTGATGTCGGAGTCCTTCAGGTTGACGCTGGCGTTGGTGTAGTCGGAGTTCGCCATGAAATACGTCGCACCGAGGGTGAAGTTCTTGTCGAGCTCGTAGCTGACTTTCAGCTTGCTGCCGCGCGAACCGGTGAAGCCGTTGGCAAAGTCAGAGTCGGTGAAGGCACCCACCACCGCGTTTTGCTGCACGTCGCGGTAGTTGTAGTCCAGGCCAAAGCCGTAGACCTTGGTCTTGACGCCGGCCAGCCAACCGGTGTCCTTGTCGTTGCTGGCTTCGGCGTTGTGGACGTACTGGCCGTACAGCGACAGCGGCATTGGCAGGCCGCCGATGTCGATCTGGCTGAACCCTTCCCACAGGCGGAACTGCTCGCCCGGGGTGTTACCGTTGACGGCCAGCGCGCATGGCGAGGTGCTGGCGGTGCAGGCGCTGTCTTCGTCGTTGTCGTAGTTGTAGAGGCTGCCGCCCACGGTCATTTTCAGGTTGTCGGTGATGGCGAAACGCGCACCCAATTGACCAGCGTACAGGCGCAGGTCGTGCTTGAACTGCACCCCTTCGCCGTCGACGTTGTCCTTGAGAGTGTAGTGACCGGCGCTGCCGAACAGTTCGGTATTGCCCAGCGGGTATTTGTAAGTCAGGGCCAGGCCTTCCGGGTTGATGTCGCTATCCCAGATGATGTCGCCCATGCTCACCCACGGCTGCAGCATCTTGCCGCCGATCACGTGCAGGTTCTTGATGGCGTCGGGGTGGTAGTCGACATAACCCAGGTCCAACCAGATCTGCTTCTTGTCGAAGTAGTTGTTCAGGTCCTGGTTGGTGGAGCGAGCGTCGTCGCTGCTGCCGGTGGCAATACGGATGCCGGTGTCGACTTGCGGGTTGATTTCGCTGAACGCGCCCAGGCGGGCCCTTATGCGCTGGCGATCCTGGTCCTTGTTGTTGGAAACGCCATCGTTGTGGACGTTTTCCTGTCGGAAACGCACGTCGCCCTTGAATTGGGTCTTGGCCGCCCACGCCAGTTTCTGGTCGAAGGTGCTCAGCTCATTGGTTTTCTTCGCGGTTGCCGCGATCTGCTCGTTGGTCTCTTGCTGGGCCTGACGAGCGATTTGCTGGTCTTTCTGGTCCCGTGCCAGCTCGGCTTGCAGTTCGCTGTACTGGGCGTTGGTAATCGAGCCGTTAGCCTTGAGCATGTCGAGCAGTTTGGCGTCGACTGCAGCGCTGGCAGGAACACTCATGGCCAGCAACAGGCCGCCACACAAGGCCGCCGCAGTTTTCGTGGAAGCAAGACGCATATCAATCTCCGAAGATGAGAGTGGATGGCTGGACCATCCTGGGCACAACCGACCATGGGGTGGACGGAAAACAGTGGCCGGATATAACCCGGCGCTCTAAAAACAGGCGCCAGTATCGCGATGGTTTATGACAGTGCAGTGGCAGAGTGATGGCATGTCTGTGACGGTGCCCAGTCGTTGCAAACGATTGATCCAGAGCGCTGTCGTCGAATTGCCCGTGTGCAATGCACAGCGATAGGCGATACTCGCCAAGCTTTCACGCCATGAAGAGTGAGGACGGTGATGCCGTTGCAACGCCTGCAAAACCTGTCGGAAATCGACCCGAAAACCTGGGATGCGCTGGTACCCGAGAACCAGCCATTTCTGCGGCACGGGTTTCTCGGCGCGTTGGAAGACAGTGGTAGTGTGGGACCCCATTCCGGCTGGCAACCCGAACATTTGCTGCACGTTGAAGGCGAACGACTGATCGCTGCGTTGCCCAGCTACCGCAAATGGCATTCCTACGGCGAGTACGTGTTCGACCACGCCTGGGCCGATGCCTGCGAACGCGCCGGCATCGATTACTACCCCAAGCTTTTGACCGCCGTGCCGTTCAGCCCGGTTAGCGGGCCACGCTTGCTGGCGGCCAGGGTCGAAGATGGTTTCGAATTGCTCAAGAGCCTGCCGGGCTACCTGGAGATCGAACAGCTCTCCAGTGCCCATATCAACTTCACCGACCCGTTCACCGACGCCGCACTGGCCGAACAACCTGGCTGGCTGCAACGCATCGGCTGCCAGTACCACTGGCAGAACCGTGGCTATCGGGACTTTCAGGATTTTCTCGACGCCCTGAGTTCGCGCAAACGCAAGCAGATGCGCAAGGAACGCGAGCAAGTCGCCGGGCAAGGGATTGAATTCGAATGGCTCGAAGGTCGGCAACTGACCGAGGCACAGTGGGATTTTGTCTATGCCTGCTACGCCAACACTTACGCGGTTCGCCGGCAACGACCTTACCTGACGCGGGAATTTTTCAGCCTGCTGGCCGAGCGCATGCCGCAGGCGATACGAGTCGTTTTGGCCAAACAAGGCTCACGCCCGGTGGCGATGGCCTTCAGTCTGGTCGGTGGCGACAGTTTCTATGGTCGTTACTGGGGCTGCCTGGCGGAGTTCGACCGCCTGCATTTCGAGACCTGTTTCTACCAGGGTATGGACTACGCGATTGCCAACGGCTACCAGCGTTTCGATGCCGGCGCCCAGGGCGAACACAAGTTGATTCGCGGCTTTGAACCGGTGATCACCCATTCCTGGCACTACCTGCGCCATCCCGGATTGAAAGCTGCGGTCAAGGATTTCCTGCGCCAGGAGCGCCTAGGCGTACTGGCCTACGCCGAGGACGCGAGGACGGCGTTACCCTATCGCCAAACCTGAACATCGCACCGTTTCCTGTGGGAGCGGTTCAGTCGATCCCGACGAACCCACCCGTCTGGTGCTGCCACAACCGCGCATACAAACCGCCGTGGGCCAGCAGTTCAGCGTGAGTGCCGGTTTCGGCAATCCGGCCATTCTCCAGCACTACCAGCCGGTCCATTCGGGCGATGGTCGAGAGTCGGTGGGCGATGGCGATCACGGTCTTGCCCTGCATCAGGGTTTCCAGGCTTTCCTGGATGGCCGCCTCGACCTCCGAATCCAGGGCCGAGGTAGCCTCGTCCATGATCAGGATCGGCGCGTCCTTGAGCAGGACGCGGGCGATGGCAATGCGCTGGCGCTGGCCGCCGGAAAGCTTCACCCCGCGTTCCCCGACATGGGCATCGAAACCGCTGCGGCCTTCAGCGTCGGACAACAGCGGGATGAACCCGTCGGCCCGGGCCTTGTGCACCGCTTCCCAGAGTTCGGCATCGGTGGCGTCGGGTTTGCCATACAACAAATTATCGCGGATCGAGCGATGCAGCAGCGAGGTGTCCTGGGTAATCATGCCAATGCGTTCGCGCAGGCTTTCCTGGCTGACGTCGGCGATGTTCTGGCCGTCGATGAGAATGCGCCCGCCTTCCACGTCATACAGGCGCAGCAGCAGATTGACCAGGGTCGACTTGCCCGCACCGGACGGACCGATCAGGCCAATCTTCTCCCCGGGTTTGATCGTCAGGTTGAGCCCGCCGATGATCCCGCTCTGTTTGCCGTAGTGGAAATCCACATTTTCGAAACGTACTTCGCCACGGGCGACCGCAAGGGGTTTGGCCTGGTCGCGGTCAGTCACGCTGACCGGCTGCGAAATGCTCTGCAAGCCATCCTGGACCATGCCGATGTTTTCGAAGATGCCGGTAACCACCCACATGATCCAGCCGGACATGTTGACGATGCGGATCACCAGCCCGGTCGCGAGTGCAATGGCGCCCACGGTGATCAGCGACTGCGTCCACAGCCACAGGGCCAGGCCGGTGGTGCTGACGATCAACAGGCCGTTCATGCTGGTGATGACCACGTCCATGCTGGTCACGACACGGCCGGCCAGTTGGGCTTTTTCGGTTTGCTCCTTGATCGCTTCGCGGGCGTACTGTTGCTCGAAGTTGGTGTGGGCAAACAGCTTCAGGGTGGTGATGTTGGTGTAGCCGTCGACGATCCGCCCCATGAGTTTGGAGCGCGCATCGGAGGCCACCACCGAGCGATCCTTGACCCGTGGTACGAAGTAGTAGAGCGCGCTGATGAAGGCGATGATCCAGGTCAGCAGCGGGATCATCAGGCGCCAGTCGGCTTCGGCGAACAGCACCAGCGAGCTGATGGCGTAGATCAGCACATGCCACAGCGCATCCACCGCCTGCACCGCGGAATCGCGCAGGGAGTTGCCAGTTTGCATGATGCGCTGGGCGATGCGCCCGGCGAAGTCATTCTGGAAAAAATTCAGGCTCTGCTTGAGCACGTAGCTGTGGTTCTGCCAGCGAATCAGGCTGGTCATGCTGGGGCTGAGGGTCTGGTGCACCAGCAGGTCATGCAGGCCGACGAATACCGGGCGCAAAACCAGTGCTACCACCACCATCCAGGTCAGTTCGAGGCTGTGTTGCTTGAAAAAATCCGCGTTGGGCGTGCCCTGGGCCAGGTCGATGATGCGGCTCAGGTAGCTGAACAGCGCCACTTCGATCAGTGCACCGATCAGGCCGACGATAAGCAGGGCGGCAAAACTGGGCCAGACCTGCTTGAGGTAGTAAGTATAGAAAGGCAGGACCCGATCCGGCGGTGCGGCTGTCGGGGCATCGCGGAAGACGTCGATCAGTTTTTCGAAACGGCGATAAAGCATCGGTTATTCACCCGCGAACGGGCTCTCCTTCAACGGTTTGAGCGTTGCCGGCAACACCGGCAACGGCCCGGACATCCTTGTCCAGCTTAGTCTTAGTCGATGCGCTTGGCCGACTTGATGAACACCGGGTCGGCGGGCACATCCTTCATGCCATTGCGCACGGTAGTGGGCGAATTGACGATGATGTCCACCACGTCCATACCCTTGACCACTTTGCCGAACACCGCGTAGCCATCACCCTGGTCGAGGAAATCGTTGTCCTTGACGTTGATGAAGAACTGGCTGGTCGCCGAGTCAGGGACCGAAGTACGTGCCATGGACAAGGTGCCACGAACGTTGACCAGGCCGTTCTTGTGCTCGTTCTTGATCGGCGCCTTGGTTTCCTTTTGCTGCATTTGCTGGGTGAAGCCGCCGCCCTGGACCATGAAACCCGGGATCACGCGGTGGAAGATCGTGTTGTTGTAGAAGCCGCTGTCCACGTACTCAAGGAAGTTCTTGGTACTGATCGGGGCCTTGACCGGGTCCAGTTCGATTTCGATCTGGCCGTTGGTGGTTTCCAGAAGAACGTGCGGCGCCTTGGCAGGCGTTGCCGCCATCAGGTTGGCGGCAAACAGTACGGAGCCAGCGGCGAGGGCGATTTTTTTCAGCATGGGTCAGTGATCCTGAGTGTGGAAGTGTCGACTGCGGTGAGAAATTCGAGCAGCGTCTGGTTGAAGCGTTCGGGCTGGTCCAGCGGGGTAGCGTGACGCGAATCGGCGATCACGGCCAGCCGCGCATTCGGCAGCAGCCTGACGTAGTTTTCCTTCAGCGCGACCGGCGTGTAGTCACGGTCGGCGCTGACGATGAGGGTTGGACAGGAAATCCTCGAAAGTCGTTCCTGCACCCCCCAGCCAACAATGGCATCGAAGCTGGCGAGATAAGCATGTTTGTCGTTTTTTGCCCAGCGCTCGGCCATCTTTTGTCGCAAATCAGCCTGTCCTGGCTTGGGGAACAGTTTGCCGCCCAGGGCTTTGCCGATGCTGTGAAGGCTGAGTACGCGCATCAGGCTCCAGCGCTTGAACCACTGCCAATAATCGTCGCGGGTGTGCAACTTGACCTCGGGTGCGCTATTGACGATGCACAGGCTCTTAAGCAATTGCGGCTGGTCCACGCCCAGCTGAAAGCCGATCATGCCCCCCATCGACAATCCTACGTAATGCACGGGCTCCAGGTTCAGGTGCTCGATCAGTGCCACCAGGTCGGCGCTGAACCCGGCGATGCTGTAGCGCTCGCGGGGTTTGTCGGAGCGCCCGTGACCGCGTACATCCGGGACGATCACCCGGTAGCGGGCGGCGAGCGCCGGAATCTGTTCTTCCCAGTCGAGGGTACTGGAACCCAGGCCGTGGACCAGCAGCAACGGCGTGCCGTGGCCATATTCCTCGTAGTGCAGGTTGCAACCTTCGTGTTCGAAATAGGCCATGCATTACCTCCGTGTCAGGCTTGTTCTGGGGCGGCGAACGGTGCGTCCAGGGGTGCAGTGTCGAATGTGCGCAGCAGCTCGACAAGAATCTGCGTCGCCGGGCCGAGCGGTTTTTCCTTGTTCGAATACAGGAAAAAACTCGGGTTGCGGCTGCCGCCCTGGTCCAACGGTAGCACCTTGAGCGTACCTTCCTTGAGTTCGCGTTCGATCATGTGCCTTGGCAACCAGGCGAACCCCAGGCCGCTGCCGACAAAAGTGGCGGCGGTGGCCAGGCTGCCGACGGTCCAGCGTTGTTCGGCACCGAGCCAGCCGACGTCCCGTGGTTGCTGGCGCCCGGAGTCACGGATGACCACTTGCAGCTGGCTTTCCAGGTCCTGGAAATTCAGTTCGCGATTGAGGCGGTGCAGGGGATGTTCCGGATGCGCGACCGCGACGAACTCGACGTCGCTCAATTCCGCGCCCAGGTAACCGGGAATGCTGAAACTGCTGATGGCCAGGTCGGCCACGCCTTCGAGCAGGACCTCCTCCACACCCGACAGCACCTCTTCGCGCAGACGCACGCGACAGCCGCGGCTTTGCGGCATGAACGCGGTCAGCGCGCGGACCAGGCGGGCGCTCGGGTAGGCGGCATCGACCACCAGGCGCACTTCGGCTTCCCAGCCTTGCTCCATGTGATGGGCCAGGTCTTCGAGCTGACTGGCCTGTTTCACCAGTTGCCGGGAGCGGCGCAGCAACACGCCGCCAGCCTCGGTGAGTACCGCTTTGCGCCCGTCGATGCGCAACAACGGCACGCCAAGCTGGTCTTGCATGCGCGCCACGGTGTAGCTGACCGACGATTGCGAGCGGTGTAGCGCTTCGGCGGCCTGGGCGAAACCGCCGTGGTCGACCACGGCTTGAAGCGTTCGCCATTGATCAAGGGTCACGCGGGGCGCTTTCATGATGGGCTCCTGTTGTCCTAAGCTGCGCAGTTCTTATTGGAGACTGCTGAATGAAAAAAATCTGTTCTTTGTTGCTGGCGATGCTGCCAATGACTGCGTTTGCTTATCCGATCGACGTACAAAAAGAGCTCAATGGACTGAAGATCGACTACACCACCTATGCCTCCGACTACGACATGGGCTCGATCACCGTGAACAACTACGGCGACACCGCTGCCGAATGCTCGGTGGTGTTTCGCAACGGTCCTGAATCGCCAAAGACTCGCAGGGTCAACCTGGACGCGGGTAAGAGCGCGGATCTTTCAGCCAAGTTCAACCGCAAGATCATCAAGCTGTACATCACCATGACCTGCAAGCCGAAATGACCTCCAGCGGAGCACGCGAATTGCCGATGCTCCGCTTATAAACGAAATTATCGATTGGTTATAGCAGTTATTTGCGCTTTTTCATCGATATGACTCTGTTTAACCTTCACTCCATCGACTTACAGCATTCTCAGATGGAGCCTACAAACCATGTCCCGCGTTCTGATCATCGAAAGCAGTGCCCGTCAGCAAGACTCGGTTTCCCGTCAACTGACCCAGACCTTCATCAGCCAGTGGCAAGCCGCGCACCCCGGCGACCAGATCACCGTTCGCGACCTGGCTGTCAATCCGGTGCCGCATCTGGACATCAACTTGTTGGGCGGCTGGATGAAGCCCGCCGAGCAACGCAGCGACATCGAACAACTTTCCCTGGAGCGCTCCAACCAGCTGACCGACGAGTTGCTCGCCGCCGACGTGCTGGTAATGGCCGCGCCGATGTACAACTTCGCCATCCCGAGCACCCTCAAGGCCTGGCTTGACCATGTGCTGCGTGCCGGCGTCACCTTCAAGTACACCGAAACCGGACCGCAGGGTTTGCTCAGTGGCAAGCGCGCTTATGTACTGACGGCGCGCGGCGGGATCTACGCCGGCAGCACCGCGGATCACCAGGAACCCTACCTGCGCCAGGTCATGGGCTTCATCGGCATCCACGACGTGACGTTCATCCACGCCGAAGGCATGAACCTGGGCGGCGACTTCCAGGAGAAAGGCCTGAACCAGGCGAACGCCAAGCTTTCCCAGGTGGCCTGAGCCGTTAATCGCCAGATAATCACTGGATGGTCTAGTGACCTGGCGCGTAACCCTTCAAGCCTGCACGCGCATCGAACCTCCCTTTGCACTTGTTGCTCCTGAGTGCTCTAGCCCGATTGAACGCTTTAGCGAGATCGGGCTTTTTTTTGCCCAGGGTTTTGTGAACGGACCCATAACCACTGTGGGAGCGAGCCTGCTGGCGATTGATCGTTCCCACGCTCTGCGTGGGAATGCCGCCAGGGACGCTCCGCGTTCCACTGACGACGCATTAATTGAGCCGTGCGCAACGGTGATGCGGGGACGTCACAAGAAGCCCTGTGTGAAATTGGTTGTCGGAGTACATATCCATTGCTGCGGTAACGGCCTCCTATGGTTTCGCCCTTACGGCGACTCCCTTTTTCAAACGCCAAAAAGGAAGCAAAAGGCTTTGCCCCACCACTCGGTG
>NZ_JBYTEO010000074.1:0-30594 GCF_058791355.1 Pseudomonas sp. EB271-G4-1 | reverse complement strand
GAGGCAGAGTGGAGGTTCTGCGCAGTGGGGAAACCGGCATGGATGCCGGTTTAGCCGCGCTGGGCCATGGATGGCCCATCGCGGCGGGCCCACGGAGCAGGACCGGAGCGAGGGCATGCCGAGCCTTGGCGAGGCACCGAACGTCAGGGGCAAGAGCCCTTGGTTACTTGGGGCTCTTCCAAGTGACTCGCCGTAAGGGCGAAACCCTAAGTGGCCGTGACCGCAGGAATGGATATGTACCCAATCCCAACCCCAATCCCAAACAGCCACCATCGCCCAAACAAAAACGGCCCCTATATATAGAGGCCGTTCCCGGTACAACTCAACACGCTACAGCAAGACAAATCTTACTTGCGGTCTTCCAGCTTGGTGATGTCACGCGACTCGTAGCCGGTGTACAGCTGGCGCGGACGGCCGATTTTGTACGGGCTGGAGAGCATTTCTTTCCAGTGGGAGATCCAGCCCACGGTCCGCGCCAAGGCGAAGATCACGGTGAACATGCTGGTTGGAATGCCGATCGCCTTGAGGATGATCCCCGAGTAGAAGTCGACGTTCGGGTACAGCGAGCGTTCGATGAAGTACGGGTCGGTCAGGGCGATCTCTTCCAGGCGCATGGCCAGTTCGAGTTGCGGATCGTTCTGGATGCCCAGTTCCTTCAGTACTTCGTCGCAGGTCTGCTTCATCACAGTGGCGCGAGGGTCGCGGTTTTTGTAAACGCGGTGACCGAAGCCCATCAGCTTGAACGGATCGTTCTTGTCCTTGGCCTTGGCGATGAACTTGTCGATGTTCGAGACATCGCCGATTTCATCGAGCATGGTCAATACGGCTTCGTTCGCACCGCCGTGGGCAGGGCCCCACAGTGCGGCGATGCCGGCGGCGATACAGGCGAACGGGTTGGCACCCGAGGAGCCCGCCAGGCGCACGGTGGAAGTCGACGCGTTCTGCTCGTGGTCGGCATGGAGGATGAAGATCCGGTCCATGGCCTTGGCGAGTACCGGGCTGATCGGTTTGATCTCGCACGGGGTGTTGAACATCATGTGCAGGAAGTTTTCCGCGTACGACAGGTCGTTGCGCGGGTACATCATGGGTTGGCCCATGGAGTACTTGTAAACCATCGCTGCCAGGGTTGGCATCTTGGCAACCAGGCGGATCGCGGAGATTTCGCGATGCTGCGGGTTATTGATGTCCAGGGAGTCGTGGTAGAAGGCCGAGAGGGCGCCGACTACACCACACATGACGGCCATCGGGTGGGCGTCACGGCGGAAGCCGTTGAAGAAGGTCTTCAGCTGCTCGTGAACCATGGTGTGGTTCTTCACGGTGCCGACGAACTGGGCCTTCTGCTCTGCGGTCGGCAGTTCGCCGTTGAGCAGCAGGTAGCAGGTTTCCAGGTAGTCCGACTTTTCAGCCAGCTGTTCGATCGGGTAGCCGCGGTGCAGCAGGATGCCGTTGTCGCCGTCGATATAGGTGATCTTCGATTCGCAGGAAGCGGTCGACATGAAACCGGGGTCGAAAGTGAAGCGGCCCGTGGCCGTCAGGCCCCGAACATCGATAACATCGGGACCAACGGTGCCGGTTAAAATGGGCAGCTCGACGGGGGCTGCGCCCTCGATGATCAACTGCGCTTTTTTGTCAGCCATGTGGCCTCCTATTTATGCTTGAAATCATCAGACAGACCCCCCACGCAGGGCCCGCACCACTATAGTGAGATAAATTTGAATGTCAATTTGCCTAAAGTCTTGCTCCAGAAGGCTTTAACCCTACTTTTTTATCGAAATTGACCGCCATTTACGCCTTTTATACGTGTTGCGCAATGCGCCGTTTTGGGAAGGTATGTCCGTTGTCATTAGTAGCCTAACTGTCTATACTCGGCCACCGACCGCCAAGGGCTTTTGGGCTTGCGTTATTGGGGGTCGCCTCCCTGGGTGGTGATTACCTGACCAGTGCACTCCCCAACAACTTTGCCCTGATTGTTAGGGGCTCTTCAGTGTGAAAAAAAAGCCGTGAAAAGCCAACGACCTGTAAACCTAGACCTAAGGACCATCAAGCTCCCCATCACCGGCGTTACGTCGTTTCTTCACCGTGTTTCCGGCATCATCCTCTTCCTGGGCCTGGGCTTCATGCTTTATGCATTGGGCAAATCCCTGGGTTCGGAGGAAGGCTTTGCCGACGTGAAGGCAACCTTGACCAGCCCTCTGGCCAAGTTCGTAGCATGGGGCCTCCTATCCGCTCTCCTGTATCACCTGGTAGCCGGTGTGCGCCACATGATTATGGACATGGGCATCGGTGAGACGCTGGAAGGCGGCACGCTGGGCTCGAAAATCATTATCGCCGTATCTGCGGTGCTGATCATTCTGGCGGGAGTTTGGATATGGTAACCAGCGTAACGAACCTGTCGCGTTCGGGCCTCTATGACTGGATGGCACAACGTGTGTCTGCGGTTGTTCTCGCGGCTTATTTCATCTTCCTGATCGGATACCTCGCAGCGAATCCGGGCATTGGCTTTGACCAATGGCATGGCCTGTTCGCTCACAACGGGATGCGTATCTTCAGTCTGCTGGCCCTTGTTGCCCTCGGCGCTCACGCCTGGGTTGGCATGTGGACCATCGCGACCGACTACCTGACGCCGATGGCGCTGGGCAAGTCCGCAACTGCAGTACGTTTCCTTTTCCAGGCAGTATGCGGCGTTGCGATGTTCGCTTACTTCGTCTGGGGTGTGCAGATTCTCTGGGGTATCTGATTCATGGCTAACATTCCAACGATTTCTTTCGACGCCATCATTATTGGTGGTGGCGGTGCCGGCATGCGCGCAGCGCTGCAACTGGCGCAAGGCGGTCACAAGACCGCGGTAATCACCAAGGTTTTCCCGACCCGTTCGCACACCGTATCCGCCCAGGGCGGCATCACCTGTGCCATCGCGTCCGCCGACCCGAACGATGACTGGCGCTGGCACATGTACGATACCGTCAAGGGCTCCGACTACATCGGTGACCAGGACGCTATCGAATACATGTGTCAGGAAGGCCCGGCCGCCGTTTTCGAGCTGGATCACATGGGTCTTCCGTTCTCGCGTACCGAAACCGGCCGTATCTACCAGCGTCCGTTCGGCGGTCAGTCCAAGGACTACGGTAAAGGTGGCCAGGCTGCCCGTACCTGCGCCGCTTCCGACCGTACCGGTCACGCGCTGCTGCACACCCTTTATCAGGGCAACCTGAAAGCCGGTACCACGTTCCTGAACGAGTACTACGCTGTTGACCTGGTGAAAAACCAGGCCGGCGAATTCGTCGGCGTTATCGCCATCTGCATCGAAACCGGCGAAACCACCTACATCCGTGCCAAGGCTACCGTTCTGGCCACCGGCGGTGCAGGTCGTATCTACGCGTCCACCACCAACGCCCTGATCAACACCGGCGACGGTGTCGGCATGGCCCTGCGTGCTGGCGTACCGGTACAAGACATCGAAATGTGGCAGTTCCACCCGACCGGCATCGCCGGCGCCGGCGTACTGGTAACCGAAGGTTGCCGTGGTGAAGGTGGTTACCTGATCAACAAGCACGGTGAGCGTTTCATGGAGCGTTATGCTCCGAACGCCAAGGACCTTGCCGGTCGTGACGTTGTGGCCCGTTCGATGGTTAAAGAGATCATTGCCGGCAACGGCTGCGGTCCGAATGGCGACCACGTGATGCTCAAGCTCGACCACCTGGGCGAGGAAGTGCTGCACAGCCGTCTGCCAGGCATCTGCGAGCTGTCGAAGACTTTCGCGCACGTTGACCCGGTTGTTGCTCCGGTTCCGGTTGTTCCTACCTGCCACTATATGATGGGCGGCGTTGCCACCAACATCCATGGCCAGGCGATCACTCAGGACGCCGACGGCGTAGACACCATCATCCCGGGCCTGTTCGCTGTAGGCGAAGTGGCTTGCGTGTCGGTTCACGGCGCCAACCGCCTGGGCGGCAACTCGCTGCTCGACCTGGTGGTCTTCGGCCGTGCTGCCGGCCTGCACCTGGAAAAGGCGCTGACCGACGGTATCGAGTACGACGACGCCACCGAAGCCGACATCACCGCGGCCCTGTCGCGCCTGGCCGCCCTGAACGAGCGTACCGATGGCGAAGACGTGGCAACCCTGCGTCGCGAGCTGCAAAACTGCATGCAGAACTACTTCGGTGTATTCCGTACCGGCGAATACATGCAGAAGGGTATTGCCCAGCTGGCTGACCTGCGCAAGCGCATCGCCAACGTCAAGATCAACGACAAGTCGCAGGCGTTCAACACCGCGCGTATCGAAGCTCTGGAACTGCAGAACCTGCTGGAAGTGGCCGAAGCCACCGCCATCGCTGCCGAAGTGCGTAAAGAGTCCCGCGGCGCTCACGCCCGTGAAGACTTCGAAGATCGTGACGACGAAAACTGGCTGTGCCACACCCTGTACTTCCCGGGTGAGAAGCGCGTTGCCAAGCGTGCCGTGAACTTCTCGCCGAAGACGGTTCCGACTTTTGAACCTAAGATTCGGACTTATTAAGGGTGGCCGCCATGTTGCAAGTCAGTGTTTATCGTTACAACCCTGATCAGGACGCTGCGCCGTTCATGCAGGAATTCCAGGTCGATACCGGTGGTAAAGACCTGATGGTGCTGGACGTACTGGCCCTGATTAAAGAGCAGGACGAAGGTTTCTCCTATCGTCGCTCCTGCCGTGAAGGTGTTTGCGGCTCCGACGGCATGAACATCAACGGCAAAAACGGCCTGGCGTGTGTCACGCCGCTGTCCGCCGTCGTAAAAGGTAACAAGTTGATCGTTCGTCCTCTGCCAGGCTTGCCGGTTATCCGTGACCTGGTCGTCGATATGAGCATCTTCTACAAGCAATACGAGAAGGTTAAGCCATTCCTGCAGAACGACACGCCGGCTCCGGCCATCGAGCGTCTGCAGTCCCCTGAAGAGCGTGAAAAGCTCGACGGTCTGTACGAGTGCATCCTGTGCGCCTGCTGCTCGACCTCTTGCCCGTCCTTCTGGTGGAACCCGGACAAGTTCCTGGGTCCAGCTGCCCTGCTGCAAGCGTACCGCTTCCTGGCAGACAGCCGTGACACCAAGACGTCCGAACGTCTGGCTGCGCTGGATGACCCGTTCAGCGTATTCCGCTGCCGCGGGATCATGAACTGCGTCAACGTATGTCCGAAAGGCCTGAACCCGACTAAGGCCATCGGTCACATCCGTCACATGCTGCTCTCGAGCGGTGTGTGAAACAGCTGTTGTAACCCAGCTGTTGTAAATGCAGTACCGCTGTAAATGTAGAGGCTAAGGCGCGGGCTTCAACCCGCGTCGTAGCTATAACCAGAGCAGCAGCTTAAAAGGCTGCGGCTCTTATTTTGAAGAAATGAGACAAGCAGGGGCATCCGGGCTGGTACCCGGACTATCAGTGTGATCCTAGTGGCTTGTTTTGGTCGCTGCATTTGGACTTCTGCAAGTTTGCTCGGTGTCGACACCGGTGGTGTTCCCCTAACCGAGGGTGACCAAGCATGCAAGAAAGCGTGATGCAGCGCATGTGGAACAGCGCCTACCTATCCGGTAGTAACGCTGCCTATGTGGAAGAGCTCTACGAGCTCTACCTGCACGACCCTAACGCTGTGCCAGAAGAGTGGCGCACCTACTTCCAGAAGTTGCCTGCTGACGGCAACCCTGCCACCGATGTTTCGCACTCCACAATTCGCGATCATTTCGTCTTGCTGGCAAAGAACCAGCGCCGCGCCCAACCGGTTTCCGCCGGCAGCGTGAGCAGTGAGCACGAGAAGAAGCAAGTTGAAGTGCTGCGATTGATCCAGGCCTACCGTATGCGTGGCCACCAGGCAGCCCAGCTTGACCCGCTGGGGCTGTGGCAGCGTCCTGCACCTGCAGACCTGTCGATCAATCATTACGGCTTGACCAATGCCGATCTTGATACGACCTTCCGTGCCGGCGACCTGTTCATCGGCAAAGAGGAAGCGAGCCTACGCGAAATTCACGAAGCGTTGCAGCAGACATATTGCCGCACCATCGGCGCTGAGTTTACGCACATCACCGATTCCGAGCAGCGCCAGTGGTTCCAGCAGCGTCTGGAAAGCGTGCGTGGCCGTCCGACGTACTCCGCCGACATCAAGAGCCACCTGCTCGAGCGCGTGACCGCCGGTGAAGGCCTGGAAAAATACCTGGGCACCAAATACCCGGGTACCAAGCGTTTCGGCCTGGAAGGCGGCGAAAGCCTGATTCCGATGCTCGACGAGCTGATCCAGCGTTCCGGTTCCTACGGCACCAAGGAAATCGTCATCGGCATGGCCCACCGTGGCCGTCTGAACGTACTGGTCAACACCTTCGGCAAGAACCCGCGCGAGCTGTTCGACGAGTTCGAAGGCAAGAAGAAGGTCGAGCTGGGTTCCGGTGACGTTAAATACCACCAGGGCTTCTCGTCCAACGTGATGACCACCGGCGGTGAAGTTCACCTGGCCATGGCGTTCAACCCGTCCCACCTGGAAATCGTTTCCCCGGTGGTCGAGGGTTCGGTGCGCGCCCGTCAGGACCGTCGTAACGACCTGACCGGTGAGAAAGTCCTGCCGATCTCCATCCACGGTGACGCGGCATTCGCCGGTCAAGGCGTGGTGATGGAAACCTTCCAGATGTCGCAGACCCGCGGTTTCAAGACCGGCGGTACCGTGCACATCGTGATCAACAACCAGGTCGGTTTCACCATCAGCAACCCGCTGGACTCGCGTTCCACCGAGTACGCCACCGACGTTGCGAAGATGATCCAGGCGCCGATCCTCCATGTGAATGGCGATGATCCGGAAGCCGTGTTGTTCGTGACCCAGTTGGCCATCGACTACCGCATGCAGTTCAAGCGTGACGTGGTGATCGACCTGGTCTGCTACCGTCGTCGCGGCCACAACGAGGCCGACGAGCCAAGCGGCACCCAGCCGATCATGTATCAGCAGATCACCAAGCAGCGCACTACCCGTGAGCTGTACGCTGATCGCCTGACCCAGGCCGGTGTACTGGACGCTGAACGTGTCCAGGCCAAGGTCGACGAGTACCGCAACGCGCTGGACAACGGTCTGCACGTCGTGAAATCGCTGGTCAAGGAACCGAACAAAGAGCTGTTCGTGGACTGGCGTCCGTATCTGGGCCACGCCTGGACCGCGCGTCACGACACGCGCTTCGACCTGAAGACTTTGCAGGAACTGTCCGCCAAGCTGCTGGAAATTCCGGAAGGCTTCGTGGTTCAGCGCCAGGTTGCCAAGATCTACGAAGACCGTCAGAAGATGCAAGCCGGCGGCCTGCCGATCAACTGGGGTTACGCCGAAACCATGGCGTACGCGACCCTGGCGTTCGAAGGTCACCCGATCCGCATGACCGGCCAGGACATCGGCCGCGGTACGTTCTCGCACCGTCATGCCGTGTTGCACAACCAGAAGGACGCGGGCACCTACATCCCGTTGCAGAACCTGTACGACGGTCAGCCACGCTTCGACCTGTACGACTCGTTCCTGTCCGAAGAAGCGGTACTGGCGTTTGAGTACGGTTACTCGACCACCACGCCGAACGCGCTGGTTATCTGGGAAGCCCAGTTCGGCGACTTCGCCAACGGCGCCCAGGTTGTAATCGACCAGTTCATCACCAGTGGCGAGCACAAGTGGGGCCGTCTGTGCGGTCTGACCATGCTGCTGCCGCACGGTTATGAAGGTCAGGGGCCGGAGCACTCCTCGGCTCGTCTGGAGCGTTACCTGCAGCTGTGCGCCGAGCACAACATCCAGGTGTGCATGCCAACGACGCCGGCACAGATCTACCACTTGCTGCGCCGTCAGGTGATTCGCCCGCTGCGCAAGCCACTGGTAGTCCTGACTCCGAAGTCGCTGCTGCGCCACAAGCTGGCCATCTCGACCCTGGAAGATCTGGCCGAAGGTTCCTTCCAGACCGTTATCCCGGAAATCGACGCCCAAGACCCGAAAAAGGTCGAGCGCGTTGTCCTGTGTAGCGGCAAGGTCTACTACGACCTGCTGGAAAAACGCCGTGCCGAAGGCCGTGACGATATCGCCATCGTGCGTATCGAGCAGCTGTACCCATTCCCTGAGGACGACTTGAAAGAAGTCCTGGCTCCCTACACCAACGCCAAGCATGCCGTTTGGTGCCAGGAAGAGCCGATGAACCAGGGCGCGTGGTACTGCAGCCAACACCACATGCGTCGCAGCATCAGCAACCTCAACAAGTCTCTCGTACTCGAGTACGCGGGCCGCGAGGCTTCTGCTGCACCGGCATGCGGTTACGCATCGATGCACGCCGAACAGCAGGAACAACTGCTGCAAGACGCCTTTACTGTTTAACGCCTTCGCGCACCTGAAACCGAATTTAAGGAACCACAGATAATGGCTATCGAGATCAAAGCCCCCACTTTCCCGGAATCGGTTGCCGATGGCACCGTTGCCACCTGGCACAAAAAACCGGGCGACGCGGTCAAGCGCGACGAACTGATCGTCGACATCGAAACCGATAAAGTCGTACTCGAAGTGTTGGCTACCGCTGATGGCGTGCTGGGCGCTATCGTCAAGAACGAAGGCGACACCGTTCTGTCCGACGAAGTCCTGGGCTCCATCGAAGCGGGCGGCGCTGCTGCCGCTCCAGCTGCTGCGGCTCCTGCCGCCGCTGCCCAGGCTGCTGCCCCTGCCGCCGAAGGCGAAGACGATCCTGTTGCTGCACCGGCTGCGCGCAAGCTGGCTGAAGAAAACGGCATCAACATCGCTTCCGTTGCCGGCACTGGCAAAGGCGGTCGCGTGACCAAGGAAGACGTGGTTGCAGCCGTTGCTGCCAAGAAAGCCGCTCCGGCTGCCGCGCCTGCCAAGGCTGCCGCACCTGCCGCTGCTGCTCCGGTGTTCGCTGCCGGCGATCGCATCGAGAAGCGTGTACCGATGACCCGCGTGCGGGCCACCGTTGCCAAGCGCCTGGTCGAAGCCCAGTCGAACATGGCGATGCTGACCACGTTCAACGAAGTCGACATGACCGAAGTCATGGCGCTGCGTTCGAAGTACAAGGATCTGTTCGAGAAGTCCCACAACGGCGTGCGCCTGGGCTTCATGTCCTTCTTCGTGAAAGCGGCCACCGAAGCGCTGAAACGCTTCCCGGCTGTCAACGCCTCGATCGACGGCGCTGACATCGTTTACCACGGCTACGCTGACGTCGGCGTTGCGGTTTCCAGCGATCGCGGCCTGGTTGTTCCGGTTCTGCGTAACGCCGAACTGATGAGCCTGGCTGAAATCGAAGGCGGCATCGCCACCTTCGGCAAGAAAGCCCGCGACGGCAAACTGTCGATGGACGAAATGACCGGTGGTACCTTCACCATCACCAACGGCGGTACCTTCGGTTCGATGATGTCGACCCCGATCGTCAACCCGCCACAAGCAGCCATCCTGGGCATGCACAACATCATCCAGCGTCCTATGGCCATCAACGGCCAGGTCGTTATCCGTCCGATGATGTACCTGGCCCTGTCCTACGATCACCGTCTGATCGATGGCAAAGAAGCTGTGACTTTCCTGGTGACCATCAAGAACCTGCTGGAAGATCCGGCTCGTCTGTTGCTGGATATCTGATAGAAGCAGTCGCGAGCTGCAAGCCCAGGCTGTCGGAAAACCCGCAGCCTGGCTTGTCGCTTGCGGCTTCAAGCTTTTCGCTAAAGAGGATTTTTTGAATGTCGCAGAAATTTGACGTAGTAGTGATCGGCGCGGGCCCTGGCGGCTACGTAGCTGCCATCAAGGCCGCTCAGTTGGGCCTCAGCACTGCCTGCATCGAGAAGTACACCGACAAGGATGACAAACTGGCTCTGGGCGGTACTTGCCTGAACGTCGGCTGCATTCCGTCCAAGGCGCTGCTGGACAGCTCCTGGAAGTACAAGGAAGCCAAAGAAGGCTTCGCGATCCACGGGATCAACCACGCTGGCGTGACCATGGACGTGCCAGCAATGGTCGGCCGTAAAGCCACCATCGTCAAAGGCCTGACCTCCGGTGTTGCAACCCTGTTCAAAGCCAACGGTGTGACCTCCATCCAGGGTCACGGCAAGCTGCTGGCCGGCAAGAAAGTTGAAGTCACCAAGCCTGACGGTTCGGTAGAAGTCATCGAAGCCGAGAACGTGATCCTGGCTCCAGGTTCGCGTCCGATCGACATTCCACCGGCTCCGGTCGACCAGAATGTGATCGTCGATTCCACCGGCGCCCTGGAATTCCAATCCGTACCAAAACGCCTGGGCGTAATCGGCGCTGGCGTGATCGGTCTGGAGCTGGGTTCGGTCTGGTCGCGTCTGGGTGCAGAAGTGACTGTCCTGGAAGCCCTGGACACTTTCCTGATGGCCGCTGACGCAGCCGTTTCCAAGGAAGCGCTGAAAACCCTGACCAAGCAGGGCCTGGACATCAAGCTGGGCGCTCGCGTGACCGGCTCCAAAGTGAACGGCGACGAAGTCGTGGTGAACTACACCGATGCCAACGGCGAACAGAACATCACTTTCGACAAGCTGATCGTAGCCGTTGGTCGCCGTCCAGTGACCACTGATCTGCTGGCTGCCGACTGCGGCGTGACCCTGGACGAGCGCGGTTTCGTGCACGTCGACGATCACTGCGCCACCACCGTACCGGGCGTCTACGCCATCGGTGACGTGGTTCGCGGCATGATGCTGGCGCACAAGGCGTCGGAAGAAGGCATCATGGTTGTCGAGCGCATCAAGGGCCACAAGGCCCAGATGAACTATGATTTGATCCCTTCGGTTATTTATACTCACCCGGAAATCGCGTGGGTTGGTAAAACCGAGCAGGCCTTGAAAGCTGAAGGCGTTGAAGTTAACGTCGGCACCTTCCCGTTCGCAGCCTCCGGCCGTGCCATGGCTGCCAACGACACCGGTGGTTTCGTCAAGGTCATCGCAGATGCCAAGACAGACCGCGTATTGGGCGTCCACGTGATTGGCCCAAGCGCTGCCGAACTGGTTCAGCAGGGTGCGATCGGTATGGAATTCGGCACCAGCGCTGAAGACCTGGGCATGATGGTTTTTTCCCATCCGACCCTGTCTGAAGCCTTGCACGAAGCTGCTTTGGCAGTGAATGGCGGCGCCATCCACATCGCCAACCGCAAGAAGCGTTAAGACAATAAGAAACCACGGCGGAATGGCCCGTCGTGAGCCTTGCATGCAAGACTCACCGCGGAATATCCGCTGGACGCAGCCTTGCATGGCTGCACCGGTTGTCCGGAAAGGCCATGCAAGCAGCAGTCACAGGTGGTGCGGCACTTGAATGAGTGCAGCACCGAATGCGCAGTACCTAACGAAGACGGTAATAAGCATGAATCTTCACGAGTATCAGGGTAAGCAGCTGTTCGCTGAGTACGGCCTGCCAGTTTCCACCGGTTACGCGGTAGACACCCCGGAAGCAGCAGCAGAAGCTTGCGACAAGATCGGCGGCAGCGAGTGGGTTGTCAAAGCCCAGGTCCACGCCGGTGGTCGCGGTAAAGCGGGCGGCGTCAAGCTGGTTCGCAGCAAAGAAGACGCTAAAGCATTCGCACAGCAGTGGCTGGGCAAGCGTCTGGTGACTTACCAGACTGACGCCAATGGTCAGCCAGTCACCAAGATCCTGGTTGAATCGTGCACTGATATCGCTAAAGAGCTGTACCTGGGCGCTGTCGTTGACCGTTCGAGCCGTCGCATCGTGTTCATGGCTTCCACCGAAGGTGGCGTGGACATCGAGAAAATCGCTCACGACACTCCAGAAAAAATTCTGAAAGCCACTATCGATCCACTGGTTGGCGCTCAGCCATTCCAGGGTCGCGAGCTGGCATTCCAGCTGGGTCTGGAAGGCAAGCAGGTTGCTCAGTTCGCCAAGATCTTCGTTGGCCTGGCCAAACTGTTCAAGGATCACGACCTGGCCCTGCTGGAAGTGAACCCGCTGGTGATCAAGGCTGACGGCGATCTGCACTGCCTGGACGCCAAGATCAACATCGACGCCAACGCCATGTACCGTCAGCCTAAGCTGAAGACTTTCCACGATCCGTCGCAAGACGATCCGCGCGAAGCGCACGCTGCCAAGTTCGAACTGAACTACGTAGCGCTGGAAGGCAACATCGGTTGCATGGTCAACGGTGCTGGCCTGGCCATGGGTACCATGGACATCGTCAACCTGCATGGCGGCAAGCCAGCCAACTTCCTCGACGTGGGCGGCGGTGCTACCAAAGAACGCGTTACCGAAGCGTTCAAGATCATTCTGTCCGACACCAACGTCGCTGCAGTACTGGTTAACATCTTCGGCGGCATCGTTCGTTGCGACATGATTGCCGAAGGCATCATTGGCGCCGTGAAAGAAGTCGGCGTGAAAATCCCGGTTGTTGTTCGCCTTGAAGGCAACAACGCTGAGCTGGGCGCTAAAGTACTGGCAGAAAGCGGTTTGAACATCATCGCTGCTACCAGCCTGACCGACGCTGCTCAACAAGTTGTCAAAGCTGCGGAGGGCAAATAATGAGCGTCCTGATCAATAAAGACACCAAAGTTATCTGCCAGGGTATTACCGGTTCGCAAGGTAGTTTCCACACCCAGCAAGCCATCGAGTACGGCACCAAGATGGTGGGTGGTGTAACTCCAGGCAAAGGCGGTACCGAGCACCTGGGCCTGCCAGTGTTCAACACCGTGAAAGACGCTGTAGCTGCCACTGGCGCCACCGCCAGCGTGATCTACGTTCCGGCTCCTTTCTGCAAGGACTCGATCCTGGAAGCTGCCTTCGGCGGCATCAAGCTGATCGTGTGCATCACCGAAGGCATTCCTACCCTGGACATGCTGGACGCTAAAGTTAAGTGCGACGAGCTGGGCGTAGTCCTGATCGGCCCTAACTGCCCAGGCGTGATCACCCCAGGCGAATGCAAGATCGGCATCATGCCAGGTCACATTCACTTGCCAGGCAAGGTCGGTATCGTTTCCCGTTCCGGCACCCTGACCTACGAAGCTGTGAAGCAGACTACTGACGCCGGTTTCGGTCAGTCGACTTGCGTCGGCATCGGTGGTGACCCGATCCCGGGTTCGAACTTCATCGACATCCTGAAGCTGTTCCAGGAAGACCCGAAGACCGAAGCGATCGTGATGATCGGCGAGATCGGCGGTTCGGCTGAAGAAGAAGCGGCTGCCTACATCAAGGCACACGTGACCAAGCCGGTTGTTTCCTACATCGCTGGTGTGACTGCTCCTCCGGGCAAGCGCATGGGCCATGCTGGCGCAATCATCTCTGGCGGCAAAGGCACTGCAGACGAGAAATTCGCTGCTCTGCAAGACGCAGGCGTTAAAACCGTGCGTTCGCTGGCAGACATCGGCAAGGCCCTGGCCGAGCTGACCGGTTGGGCTGTCAAGTAAGCCTCGCGCTTAGCTGACGCTTCACCAAACAAAGGCCACCTTCGGGTGGCCTTTGTCGTTTGTGGCTGATCGTTCCCACGATCTGGGTCGGGGCGGGAAAATTAAGTATGTAAACGCGACATGGAAACGTCGTGTATCGGATAGTTCGCCCTCAAACAGTGCGTTTGTCGCCCAAATTCGTTAGGCTACGCGCCATTTTTGCGTCCGCGCCCACAAGGCTGCAACGCGCTTAAAGGGTTGGCCCCATACGGACCGACAGCATTTCCCTCACCCATAGGGAAATCCCTCTCTAAATTCCGATTCAGTAGTGTGGTATTTCCTTAATGAAAGTGTTGAAAGGCCAGGACATCCTGGCACTTGGTTTTATGACGTTTGCCCTGTTCGTCGGGGCTGGCAACATCATCTTCCCGCCTATCGTCGGTTTGCAGTCCGGACCTCATGTCTGGATGGCGGCACTGGGCTTCCTGATCACCGCAGTGGGCCTGCCCGTGGTCACTGTCGTTGCCCTGGCCAAGGTCGGTGGCGCCATGGATGCGCTGAGCAGCCCGATCGGCAAGATCGCCGGTGGCTTGCTGGCAGCAGCGTGCTACCTCGCTGTCGGCCCGCTGTTCGCCACGCCGCGTACCGCTACCGTGTCCTTTGAAGTCGGCCTGGCACCCCTGACCGGCGAAAGCCCACTGGCGTTGTTCCTCTACAGCTCGGTGTACTTCCTGGTGGTGTTCTTCATTTCGCTCTATCCGGGCCGCCTGCTGGATACCGTCGGGCGTTTCCTCGCACCGCTGAAGATCATCGCTTTGGCCGCGCTCGGCATCGCTGCGTTCGCTTTGCCCGCCGGTGATATCGGCCATGCTACGCCTGAGTACGTGGCGGCGCCGTTTTCCCAGGGGTTCATCAATGGTTACCTGACCATGGACACCCTCGGTGCGCTGGTGTTCGGCATCGTGATCGTCAATGCCATTCGCTCGCGCGGCGTCGAGTCGCCAGCGCTGATCACCCGCTACGCGATCATTGCCGGCTTGATCGCCGGCGTGGGCCTGGCGCTTGTCTACATCAGCCTGTTTCGCCTGGGCTCGGGCAGCCATGAAGTGGCGGCTGGCGCTACCAACGGCGCGGCGGTCTTGCACGCCTACGTACAACACACCTTCGGTTCGCTGGGCAGCGGATTCCTTGCGGTGCTGATTTCCCTGGCGTGCCTGGTGACCGCTGTTGGCCTGACCTGCGCCTGCGCCGAATACTTCAGCCGTGTGCTGCCACTGTCCTACAAGACGCTGGTGATTATCCTCGCGGCGTTCTCGCTGCTGGTGTCCAACCTGGGCCTGACCAAGCTGATCGCGTTCTCGATCCCTGTCCTGACCGCGATCTACCCGCCGTGCATCGCCTTGGTGGCCCTGAGCTTCTGCAAGGACTTCTGGCATGAACAAGGGCGCATTGTCGGCCCGGTGATGCTGGTGTCGTTCATCTTCGGCCTGATCGACGCGCTCAAGGGCGCGGGTCTGGCGGACTGGATGCCGACGCAACTGGCGCACTTGCCACTCAGCGAGCAGGGCCTGGCCTGGCTGGTGCCTTCGGTGATGACCCTGGTGGTTGCCGTGGTTTGCGATCGCCTGCTGGGCAAGCGCGAAGAAGCGTTGGCTTAAGCTTTACCGGCCCGCCACAAGCGGGCCTGTAAACGACACAGAAATGCCCCGTATCAATCGATACGGGGCATTTTTTTATGGGGTGATGCGGTGTCTTTTCTTCTGCGCTAACGTCGAAAGACTGCGCAATCCCCTATAGGAGCGAGCATGCTCGCGAAAAACCTGAGAGCAACGCGTGTATTCAGTAAACACGCGCCATAGTTCGCGACCTTCGCGAGCATACTCGCTCCTACAAGGGGTACGGTGTTCCGCCACCACATCACAAGGACCTGCATGTCGTTCATCCAAGCCAACCTGATCCACATCCTCGCTGCCATCTGGTTCGTCATCTGCTGGGGCGGCTACACCCGCTATGCGACCTGGAAAGGCCGAGATACCGCCTGCCTGGCCAGCGTGCTGCATCTGTATCGCGAAGACTGGATGCGCCGCATGCTGTTGCGTGATAACCGCATCGCCGATGCCAGCGTGATCGGCAACCTGGAACGCAATGCGTCGTTCTTTGCCTCCAGTACCCTGATTATCCTGGCCGGTATTCTCACGGTACTTGGGGCGTCCGAAAGGGCGGTGTCGTTGCTGGCGGATATCCCGATGGTGCAACAGGCTTCCCAGGGGATGTCCGAGATCAAGTTGTTGTGCCTGGCACTGGTGTTCGTCTACGCGTTCTTTACCTTCAGCTGGTGCATGCGCCAGTACAACTTCGCGGCCATCCTGGTGGGCTCGGCGCCCATGGTCGGTGAGCGACATGTGTCGGAGCTGGAGCGCAAAGCCTTTGCCAACCGTGCTGCCCGGGTTATTTCCATGGCCGCCAACCAGTTCAACTTCGGCCTGCGTTCCTACTATTTCGGCATGACCATGTTGGCCTGGTTCGTCAGCCCCTGGTTGTTCATGTTGATGAGTGCCGGCGTCGTGTTCGTGCTGTACCGCCGTGAGTTTCACTCCGACGTTCTCGATGTCATGGTCTATACCCCTACAGAGGCACCGTTGCCCGAGGCGAACAAAGAGGCCGCTTGATGAGTATTCCATTCTGGTGCGTATTTATCAGTGCCGTGCTGATTTACGTGGCGCGCATGCCCGTGACCACGGCGATGAAACAGCAGGGGGGTTACAACAACCACCTGCCGCGCCAACAGCAGGCGCAACTTACAGGCCTGGGCGCGCGCGCGGTGGCGGCCCATCAGAACAGCTTCGAAGCTTTCATATTGTTTGCGGTGGGTGTGTTGATGGCCCACACCACGCAAACAGCGGGATGGCTCATCGATTTGCTGGCAATTATCTTTGTGGTAGCGCGAGTTATCTATCTGGTGTGCTATTGGAAGGACCTGGCCTGGCAGCGAAGTCTGGTGTGGCTGGTGGGTTTGATCTGCTCGTTGTTGTTGATGATTAGTCCGACTTTTCGAGCGATTTTGCTCTAACGAGTCAATCGCCGATAAAAGAAAACCCGCACTTGGCGGGTTTTCTTGAATCGCAGCGAGAAGCGGCTTATTGCTTCTTGGCAGCTTCTTCTTGTGCTGCTGCGTTCGATTCAGCCTGAGCTTTGGCAGCTTCGGCGTTTTCTTTCGCCGCATCGTTCACTTTATCCTGAGCTTCGCTCATTTTTTCCTGGGCTTGCTCAGCATGTTGGTTGGCATCTTGAGCTTTGTCCTCGGATTTTTTATCGCAGGCAGCGAGACCGAGGGAAGCGGTCAACATCAAGGCAATAGCTAAAGTCTTACGCATGGGGTGTTTCTCCTTATGGAAATTATCTACTGGCCTTAAGAGCACAGCCAACAGGGTTAAGTTCCTCAAATCCCAGAGATATATAAGTTTGTTCTAACGCGGAACTTTTACCTGGGCCCCGACTTCATTGAAGCACTGTAAACAAGAGTCTTTATCAAATGGCTGAAAATCCCGTTTTTGAGCGTGCAACACGATTTTTGTCGGCGCTGCGGCATTGCCAGGTGCTCGGATTACGAGTTCACAGCGCCAGTGCCGACGGGCTCACCGTGGTGCTGCCTTATAGCCCGCAGATCGTCGGCAATCCCCTGACGGGCGTGATTCACGGCGGCGTCCTGACCACATTGATGGACACCGCTTGCGGCATGTCTACCCTCTGCGTGCTCCCGGAGTTCGAAGTTTGCCCCACCCTCGATTTGCGCATCGACTACATGCACGCAGCCGAACCGAACAAGGATGTCTACGGTTTCGCGCAATGCTATCGGGTGACCACTGATGTGATCTTTGCCCGCGGCTTTGCCTATCAGGATGATCCCGAACAGCCCATTGCCCATGTCGTGGGCACTTTCATGCGCATGGGCAAGGGCATCAAAGGCACCAAGGGTTTTGGCGGCACTATCGCCGGAGGTGCGGCATGAGTGAGTCGTTCAAGGAGCAAGTGCAACTGGCCCATGAGCGGGGAGAGTACGCCCCGTTGTTGAGCCTGATTCCCTACGCCAGTTTGATCGGTGTCGAATGTTCGCGGGTGGGGGATGAGTTGTTGTTTCGCCTGCCGGCCAACAAGGACAACATAGGTAACCCTTTATTGCCGGCCATCCATGGCGGCGTAATCGCCGGGTTCATGGAATTGTCCGCCGCGCTGCACCTGTTGGTGGCCACCGGTTCGCCTCGCGTGCCAAAGATCATCGACTTCTCCCTCGATTACCTGCGCGCCGGGCAGTTTCGCGATACCTGGGCCCGCTGCCAGGTCTGTCGCCAGGGACGCCGGGTCGCCAATGTGGCGGTAACCGCGTGGCAAAGCACTGAAGCCGAGCCCATCGCCACGGCGCGGGCGCATTTCAAACTCGATGAGCCCTTGAAATCCTGAATGGAGCCCCCAACTCTGATGACAACCCGCCGCCGACCCTCATGGTCGCGGCTTATGCCATCTGATTGGAGTTTGATGACCATGAGTGTGGAAACTCAAAAGGAAACCCTGGGCTTCCAGACCGAGGTGAAGCAACTGCTGCACCTCATGATCCATTCGCTGTATTCCAACAAGGAAATTTTCCTTCGCGAACTGATCTCGAACGCCTCTGACGCTGTAGACAAATTACGTTTCGAAGCGCTGGCCAAGCCGCAATTGCTCGAAGGCGGCGCTGAGCTGAAAATCCGTGTGAGCTTCGACAAGGACGCCAAGACCGTCACCCTCGAAGACAACGGCATCGGCATGAGCCGCGAAGATGCGATCACCCACTTGGGCACCATCGCCAAATCCGGCACCGCCGATTTCATGAAGCACCTGACGGGCGACCAGAAGAAAGACTCGCACCTGATCGGTCAGTTCGGTGTTGGCTTCTACTCGGCCTTCATCGTCGCCGACAAAGTCGATGTGTACAGCCGTCGTGCGGGCAGCGATGCCAGCGAAGGCGTGCACTGGTCGTCCAAAGGTGAGGGCGATTTCGAAGTCGCGACCATCGACAAGGCCGAGCGCGGTACCCGTATCGTCCTGCACCTGAAATCCGGTGAAGACGAGTTCGCCGATGGCTGGCGCCTGCGTAACATCATCAAGAAGTATTCCGACCACATCGCCTTGCCGATCGAGTTGCCCAAAGAAGTGGCAGCTGTCGAGGGTGAAGAGAAGCCTGCCGTTGAATGGGAAACCGTCAACCGCGCCAGCGCCTTGTGGACCCGTCCGCGTACCGAAATCAAGGACGAGGAATACCAGGAGTTCTACAAGCACATCGCCCACGACTTCGAAAACCCGCTGAGCTGGAGCCACAACAAGGTCGAAGGCAAGCTGGAATACAGCTCGCTGCTGTACGTGCCGGCCCGTGCTCCATTCGACCTGTACCAGCGTGAAGCGCCGAAAGGCCTGAAGCTGTACGTGCAGCGCGTGTTCGTCATGGATCAGGCCGAGTCCTTCCTGCCGCTGTACCTGCGCTTCATCAAGGGCGTGGTCGACTCCAACGACCTGTCGCTGAACGTGTCGCGGGAAATCCTGCAGAAAGACCCGATCATCGACTCCATGAAGTCGGCACTGACCAAGCGCGTGCTGGACATGCTGGAAAAGCTGGCGAAGAACGATCCAGAGCAATACAAGGGCTTCTGGAAAAACTTCGGCCAGGTCATGAAAGAAGGCCCGGCAGAAGACTTCGCCAACAAAGAGAAAATCGCTGGCTTGCTGCGTTTTGCCTCGACCAATGGTGATGACGGCGAACAGGTTGTCGGCCTGACTGAGTACCTGGCACGCGCCAAGGAAGGCCAGGACAAGATCTACTACCTGACCGGCGAAACCTACGCGCAAGTCAAGAACAGCCCGCACCTGGAAGTCTTCCGCAAGAAAGGCATCGAAGTGCTGCTGCTGACCGACCGTATCGACGAGTGGCTGATGAGCTACCTCAGCGATTTCGACGGCAAGGGCTTTGTCGACGTGGCACGCGGTGACCTGGACCTCGGCAACCTGGACTCGGAAGAGGACAAGAAAGCCGCTGAAGAAGTCGCCAAGTCCAAAGAAGGCCTGGTTGAGCGTCTGAAGACTGCACTGGGCGAATCCGTTGCTGAAGTACGGGTATCCCATCGCCTGACCGATTCCCCGGCGATCCTGGCCATCGGCGAGCAGGACCTGGGCCTGCAGATGCGTCAGATCCTCGAAGCCAGCGGGCAGAAGGTTCCGGATTCGAAGCCGATCTTCGAATTCAACCCGGCTCACCCACTGATCGAGAAGCTCGACAGCGAGCAGAGCGACGAGCGCTTCGGCGATCTGTCGCACATCCTCTTCGATCAAGCGGCCCTGGCGGCCGGCGACAGCTTGAAAGACCCGGCGGCCTATGTGCGCCGTCTGAACAAGCTGCTGGTTGAGCTGTCGGCTTAACGGCGTTGTAGAAAAACCCGCTTCGGCGGGTTTTTTCATTCTGGTGTTTAAATAATCAGGAGTCAGATATGAGCCAAATCACTGTACGTTCTGTTGCTTATCAGATTGACGGCCAGCCGTACGAAAGCCGCCTGGCCTTCGACGCTGATCACAAGGGCCCGCGTCCGGGTTTGTTGATGGCGCCGAACTGGATGGGCGTGGGTGCCGGTGCCGAGGAAATCGCCAAATCGGTGGCGGCCAAGGGCTATGTGGTGCTGATCGCGGACCTCTACGGCCAATCGGTGCGCCCGCAGAACAATGATGAGGCAGGCGCGGCAATGATGCCGCTCAAGAATGACCGGCCGTTGCTGCGCAAGCGCATGCAAGTGGCGTTCGAACAGTTGCAAAGCCAGGGTGAGGCCGCTGTCGATACGTCGAAACTGGCCACGTTCGGTTTCTGTTTCGGTGGCTGCTGCGCGCTGGAGTTTGCCCGTACGGGTGCGCCGGTGAAAGCGGCTGTCTCGTTCCACGGCACGCTGGATACACCGAATCCGGCCGATGCGAAAAACATCAAGGGCAAGGTGCTGGTACTGCATGGCGCTTCCGATCCATTGGTGCCTAAAGAACAGCTGCCCGCGTTTGAAGATGAAATGAACGCGGCTGGCGTGGATTGGCAACTGCTGAGTTACGGCGGTGCGTTCCATTCTTTCACCGATCCGCATGCGAACGTGCCGGGCATGATGATGTACGACGCGAAGGTCGCCGCACGCGCGTTCACTTCGATGCACAACTTGCTGGATGAAGTGTTCAAGGGCTGATTGCGGTAGTTTTGCTTCACCTGGTTGGTGTTAGTGCCGGCCTCTTCGCGAGCA
This sequence comes from Pseudomonas sp. EB271-G4-1, assembly GCF_058791355.1. NCBI lineage: Bacteria > Pseudomonadati > Pseudomonadota > Gammaproteobacteria > Pseudomonadales > Pseudomonadaceae > Pseudomonas > Pseudomonas sp. EB271-G4-1. The sequence continues at coordinate 9,942 of NZ_JBYTEO010000074.1, read as the reverse complement.
AGCCCGCTCCCACATTAGAATGCGGTCAACTGTGGGAGCGGGCTTGCTCGCGAAGGCGGTGTAACTGCTAAAAAGAATTTAAGGCAGTTCAATCCTCTCAACTTCCCCCGGCACCGTTGGCCAATCCCCGGCCGCCCAGCGCCGCCGCGCTTCATCGATAGCCGCCGGGTCGCTTGCCACGAAATTCCAGTTGATCCGCCGTGGCCCGTCCAGCGGCGCGCCACCGAACACCACAGCATGACAGTCGCTCTCGGCGAACAATGTCATCTCTTCCCCGGGCGGCAACACCACCAGCGAATGCGGCTCTATCGATTCGCCATCCAATCGCACTTCACCGCTCAACACATACAGCGCGCGCTCTTCATGCTCGGTGGGAATCAGCAAGGTCGTCGCCGTTTGCAGGTGCAGTTCGGCATACAGCGTAGGGGAAAGCACCGGCACTGGCGATTCCAGGCAAAAGCCCGAGCCTGCGATCATGCGGATCTTCACCCCAAGGTTCTCGCTGACTGGCAAGGTGCTCGCCGGGTGATGACTGTAGTGTCCCGGGCCCTGCTCCCGGTCTTTTGGCGACGCCAGCCAGATCTGCAGGCCGTGCATCGTAAAGCCGCTTTCTTTCAGTGCCTGGGGTGTGCGCTCGACATGGGCGATCGCGCTGCCGGCGGTCATCCAGCTGACATCGCCGGCGCTCACCACCTGATCCGAGCCAAGGCTGTCCTTGTGCTGCAGCTGGCCTTCAAAGAGGTAGGTGAGGGTGGACAGGCCGATGTGCGGATGCTGGCGGATGTTCATGCCTTCTCCCGCGGCATAGCGGGTTTGCAGCATGTGGTCGAAAAACACGAAGGGCCCGACATTGCGGCATTTGGCTGACGGCAAAGGGCGAAGAATCGGTTGGCCTTCGACATCTTCGGCGCGGGGGCGGATCACGAGCGGAGTGTTCATGGTGCGTTCCAGGCTGAGCGGGTGATGCGGTCGAGCATAACCCGCTTGCGCAGCCGTTGCCGCTATTGGCTGAACGCGCCTTCGGACAGATGGGTTTCGATGCTGACTTCACTGCTGGTCATCAGCTTGTGTACCGGGCAGCGGTCGGCCACGCGGTGCAGCTCTTCGCGCTGGGCGTCGGTGAGTACACCCTTGAGGGTCAGTTTCACATGCAGGGCATATTTGCCTTTCTGCTCTTCACTGTTGTCGCGTTTGACCTCCACGCCAACCCCCGTCAGCGGAATGTCCTTTTTCTTCGCATACATCTTCAAGGTCAGGGCCTTGCATGCGCCCAGTGCGGCATCGAAGTAATCGTGTGGCTCCGGGGCCGAGCCTTCGCCGCCTGCGGTAACGGGCGCATCGGCAAAGAGTTCGTGATCATCGATCTGTACGGTATGGCGCAAACCTTCGGCGGAGACGGTGTTGACGGTGACAGTCATGGGAAACCTCGCAAGCGACGGGAAAGGTCATTCGATCAAAAAAGGCGTTGAAGGTATAGAGCCTTGCTCCGATGGTGCGTTCCAAAAAAAAAGCCCCGCAATCGCGAGGCTTTTTCATGTCGGTGGGCTCAGCTGCCTTTAACCGGCTTGCCGTTGACCGTGCCGTCCAGGAGCATGATGTTGTACTCCTTGCCGTCGGTCTCGACCTGTTGCAGGCGGACCAGCAGGTAATCCCAATCCTTGGCGAACCACAGGACGGTGATGCGCTTGCTTTGTGTCGGGTCGCGCACGCGCTCGACCTTGATCGCATCGATCTGGCCAGCCTTGGTATCGACTTTTTCCGCACCCAGCACGCGGAAGTCATAGGTATCGACTTCGCCATCATCGACCACCTGATAGCTCATGCTTTTCTTGCCGGCGGCCACGTCATGCTGCAGCGCCAGCTGGTAGGTGGATTTGTCGAGCATGCCGCGGTTCAGCGGGATATTGACCGCGTCACCACGATCGGTACCGGTAACCTTCTTGGCGGTCCAGTCGAAGTCCAGGTCGGCCTTCTTGGCTTTGCCCAGGCCTCCGCGTTCGAAATGGTAGGACTGTGGCAGCAAGGTGTCCTTGTCGACGGTCAGGGTGCTTTCTTCGGACAGGCTGGCGATCATCATCGACGCCTTGAAGTTGAGCTTCCAGACGCCATTGGCTTGCTTGGTCAGGCTGCGTTCAGCCGTGCCGCTCATGGGCAACTGTTTCCAGTCGGCGGTGTAGCTGGCGGAGAAGGGTTGAAGGTCTGCGGCCTGTGCGAAGGGCAAGGCGAGCAGAGCACAAGCGAAGAGCAGGGCGCGACGCATAAAATCTCCTAGGTTCGAATCAAGTGGCCGCTGGGCGCAAGCAACTGTCCATCCAGTAAAGCACCTTGTTCACTGAGCGATAGCCGGCCTTCGGCAAACCAGCGTACGGCCATGGGGTAGATCAGGTGTTCCTGTACATGGACTCGCTGCGCCAGGCTCTGCGGCGAGTCGTGCAACTCTACCGGTATTACTGCTTGTACGACCAGTGGTCCGCCATCGAGTTCCTCGGTGACGAAGTGCACGGAGCAGCCGTGTTCGGCGTCCCCGGCCTCCAGCGCGCGCTGATGAGTGTGTAACCCTTTGTATTTGGGCAACAGCGAGGGATGGATATTGAGCAGGCGACCGGCGTAATGGCGTACGAAATCAGCGCTGAGAATGCGCATGAATCCGGCCAGCACCACGAGTTTGGGATTGAAGGCGTCGATCAGTTCGATCAGCGCGGCGTCGAAGGCCTCGCGGCCTTCGAAAGCCTTGTGATCCAGGGTGCGGGTTTCGATACCCGCGTCCCTGGCACGTTGCAGGCCGTAGGCGTCGGCGCGGTTGGAGATCACCGCAGCGACGCGGACCGGGCTGTCGCCGGTCTGCGTGCTGTCGATCAAGGCCTGCAAGTTACTGCCGGTGCCGGAGAGCAGCACCACAACATCACAGGTGGCTGACATTAATGAGCCTTGAGGTTCTTCAGTTCAACCTGGGCTGCGCCTTCGGCAGCGGTGGCGATCTGACCGATGACCCAAGGCTGCTCGCCAGCTTCACGCAGCACGTTCAGCGCGGTTTCCACGTGCTCTTGAGCGACGCAGATAACCATGCCTACGCCGCAGTTCAGGACGCGGTGCATTTCGTTTTCGTCGACGTTGCCTTTTTCCTGCAGCCAGTCGAACACCGCAGGGCGAGTCCAGCTTGCCACGTTAACCACCGCTTGTGCGCCTTTTGGCAGGACGCGCGGGATGTTGTCCAGCAGGCCGCCACCGGTGATGTGGGCCATGGCCTTGACCGCGCCTGTTTCCTTGATCAGCTTGAGCAGCGGCTTCACGTAGATACGGGTCGGGGCCATCAGCAGGTCGGTCAGCGGCTTGCCGTCGAGTTGGGTGTTCTCGATGTCGGCACCGGATACTTCGATGATCTTGCGGATCAGCGAGTAGCCGTTGGAGTGCGGGCCGGAAGACGGCAGGGCGAGCAGGGCATCGCCAGCAGCGACCTTGGAGCCGTCGATGATCTCGGCTTTTTCCACGACGCCAACGCAGAAGCCGGCCAGGTCGTAGTCTTCGCCTTCGTACATGCCAGGCATTTCTGCGGTTTCGCCGCCCACCAGGGAGCAACCGGACAGTTCGCAACCAGCGCCGATGCCAGTCACGACCTGGGTCGCGGTTTCGACGTTGAGCTTGCCGGTGGCGTAGTAGTCGAGGAAGAACAGCGGTTCTGCGCCGCACACCACCAGGTCGTTGACGCACATGGCAACCAGGTCGATGCCGATGCTGTCGTGCTTGTTCAGGTTCAAGGCCAGGCGCAGCTTGGTGCCGACGCCGTCAGTACCGGAAACCAGCACGGGCTGCTTGTAGCCGGCCGGGATTTCGCAGAGGGCGCCAAAACCGCCCAGGCCGCCCATGACTTCCGGGCGCGCAGTGCGCTTGGCGACGCTCTTGATGCGTTCGACCAATGCTTCACCGGCGTCGATGTCTACACCGGCGTCCTTGTAGCTCAGGGAGGGTTGCTTGCTCATGATCCAGGCCTTTAGGGGGGGATTTCTGGGTAACGACCGAGTCCAGCGGGACCGCCGACATCGACGAAGGTGATTGCCTCACGCGATATTCGAGGGTGCCCGGCTGTTGCCGGTCTGCGAAGGCGCGCGATTTTATCAGGCTTGAAGGGCAGCGGCCATCCTCACGCCGACGGCAGGGGGCATATCGGCCGAAAAAAACTGCCATTAGTTGGTGTGGATGACATCCTGCTCGCCTGTACGGGGTGTCGTCATTAACCGTCTATCGTTAGCACAGTGCGAAAACTTACCCAGGGCGTGTGAATGTTTTGCGTTCGGCAATGGTCACAGCCTTGCCCGATCGCCTTCATGCGGTCTGTTCCAGCCGCCTTTGTCTTCAGGAATATTCCATGGGTTTTTGTAAATTCTTGTTTGTGGGCTGTTTGTCACTGGTTAGCCTGACCAGCCTGGTAGGCCATGCTGAAACCGTCAAAGGCCTCTATCAAGTGCGCGAACCGGTCAACGGCCAGTCGCCAGAGGAGCGTGAGCAAGCCACGCAGCGAGCGCTCGATACGCTGGTCTTGCGCCTGACCGGCGATCCCAAGGCGCCGCAGAATCCCGGGTTGGCGGCGATTCGCAAAGACCCGCAGCAAATCATCAGCCAATACGGCTTTGAGGCAGGCCCGCCGGAAGTGTTGAAAGTCGATTTCGACCCGGGCACCACCGATCAGGCCCTGCGTCGGGCCGGGTTGGCGATGTGGGGCGCCAATCGGCCGTCGATACTGGGCTGGTGGTTGAACGATTACACCGAGGGTTCGAGCCTGGTGGGCGATGGTCAGGCCGGTGCGACACCCCTGCGTCGCGCCGCGCAGCACCGTGGTTTACCCCTGCGTCTGCCGCTGGCGGACTTGAACGAACAAATCGTCGGCACCGGGCCGAATCTGGAAAGTGCCGATCCGTCGGCACTGCGCAGCGCGTCACAGCGTTACAATGCCGACGCCTTGCTGGCGGTCCATGCCCGTGAAGAGGGCGGCCAATGGCAAGCCAAGTGGCAATTGTGGCTGGGCGACCAGAAAGAGGCCGGCAGCGCCCAAGGCGCCGATCAAGCCGCATTGGCGGACGCGGTGATGCTGGCGGTCAACCAGCGGCTGGCGCCTCGATTTGTCGTAAAGCCTGGGGCCTCGGCCGCGCAGTTGCTGGAGGTCCAAGGCATGAATCTGGAGCGGTATGCGACCCTGGGGCGCCTGTTGGAGCCTTTCGGCGGTCGTCCGCAAAGTGTCGACGGCGACCGGATTCTTTATCGGGTCAATGGCAGTACCGATCAACTGCGAGCGCAATTATCGCTGGCCAGGTTGCAGGAGGTTGCGGGGGAGCCGGCGCCGGTGCCCGCGGTGCCGGTCCAGCCTGTCGCCGGTGGTTCGGTTCCCGCGGTAGCGCCCGCACCGGCACCGACGCCGCAATTGCGTTTCCGCTGGTAGGATTTTCTTTCTTTATATAGAAGCAATGGAGTGGTTCATGGCCGATACGCGGCGTTGGTTCTGGTTGGGTGGAGTGCTCTTGCTCTGCGCGTTTGTCTGGCTGTTGCACCCGATCCTCACGCCGTTCCTGGTGGCGTTGTTGTTGGCCTATCTGTTTGATCCCCTGGTGGATCGGCTGGAAAACGCCGGACTGTCCCGGACCTGGGGCGTGATTGCGGTATTTGCGTTGTTCACCCTGATCTTCACCACGCTGTTGCTGGTGTTGGTGCCGATGCTCGCCAAGCAGTTGTTTCGCTTGTATGAACTGGCGCCGCAGATGCTCGATTGGCTGCAGCACACTGCATTGCCCTGGGCGCAATCGAAGTTCGGCCTGTCGGAGGGCTTCTGGAAGTTCGACAAGCTCAAGGCTGCGATCAGCGAGCACATGGGGCAGACGACCGACATCGTGGGCGTGGTGTTGAGCCAGGCGACGGCATCTGGTTTGGCGTTGATCGGCTGGCTGGCGAACCTGGTGTTGATTCCGGTGGTGAGTTTCTACTTGCTGCGGGACTGGGACCTGATGATGGCCAAGATCCGCAGCCTGCTGCCGCGCGATCGCGAAGAGCGCGCAGTGGCGCTGGCTGCGGAGTGCCATGAAGTGCTTGGTGCCTTCGTCCGCGGGCAATTGCTGGTGATGGTCGCGTTGGGCGTGATCTACGCCGCGGGTCTAATGCTGGTGGGCCTGGAGCTGGGTCTGTTGATCGGGATGATTGCCGGTCTGGCGGCGATTGTGCCGTACATGGGCTTTATCATTGGCATTGGTGCGGCGCTGATTGCCGGGCTGTTCCAGTTTGGCGGCGATCTGTACCCCATGATGGGTATTGTCGCGGTGTTCATGGTCGGTCAGGCGCTCGAGGGCATGGTGCTCACGCCCTTGTTGGTGGGGGACCGCATCGGCCTGCACCCGGTGGCAGTGATCTTCGCCATTCTGGCCGGGGGCGAACTGTTTGGTTTCACCGGTGTGTTGCTGGCGCTGCCCGTGGCGGCGGTGATCATGGTGCTGTTGCGCCATGTGCATGATTTATATAAGGATTCTGGTATGTACAGTGGTGTGGACGAGCCAGAGCTGTAGAGGGGGGCGCGGGCAGCCCGGATTGACGCCCGGTGGCTGCCCATGGCGCCAGAGAATCTGTCATAAAACCGGTGCGCTAACGCAAACCTTTGATTTTGCTTGTGGTCTGTCGCATTGTGCGGTCGGCTTCACGGGTATAAACTTCGCAAACTTTACACAGAGGCCACTAACGGTTCCTTTGGAACTGTTCAGTCAGCATGAAACCGATTCAGCTGCCCCTAGGTGTGCGTCTGCGTGACGACGCCACCTTCATCAACTACTACCCAGGCGCCAATGCCGCTGCACTCGGCTATGTCGAGCGGCTGTGCGAAGCCGACGCCGGCTGGACCGAAAGCCTGATCTACCTGTGGGGCAAGCATGGGGTAGGGCGTACGCATCTGTTGCAGGCCGCGTGCCTGCGCTTCGAACAGATGGGTGAGCCAGCGGTGTACCTGCCGCTGGCCGAGTTGATGGATCGCGGCATCGAGATTCTCGACAACCTCGAGCAATACGAGCTGGTCTGCCTGGATGACTTGCAGGCGGTGGCGGGCAAGGCTGACTGGGAAGAAGCGTTGTTCCACCTGTTCAACCGCCTGCGTGACAGTGGTCGGCGCCTGTTGATTGCCGCGTCGACTTCGCCACGCGAGCTGCCGGTAAAGCTGGCGGACCTCAAGTCGCGCCTGACCCTGGCGCTGATATTCCAGATGCGCCCACTCTCCGACGAAGACAAGTTGCGCGCCCTGCAACTGCGTGCGTCGCGTCGCGGCCTGCACCTGACCGACGAAGTCGGGCATTTTATCCTGACTCGCGGTACTCGTAGCATGAGTGCGCTGTTCGAACTGCTTGAGCAGCTCGACCAGGCCTCTCTTCAAGCGCAGCGCAAGCTGACCATCCCGTTCCTGAAAGAAACCCTGGGCTGGTAGCCAGGTCCCGTAAATTCAAGGCTTGCAGCGAATTTCGACAGATTCAAGGCGTCAGAAAATCCGCTTTCCTGATGGGGGCAGGCTGCGCAAGTGTCTGGAATGGGCTTTAGCGCTTAGATGTAATCGGGAAACCAAGAAGTCACAAAAAGTTCGATTGAATTTGCAAATGAGGATGATAGAAGGCATAGTCTCGGCTCTTGAAAACCATTCAGCCACGGTCGTGCCCATGCTAAATCGCTTTGCACCCCTCGTGCCCCTCGCACTCGTTACCCTGTTGTTCGGTTGCGCTGCCCACACGCCAGTGTCCGAGCAAGCGCAACAACAGCAGGTTCAACATTCCGGTTCCGCCCAGTCTTCCGCTCTCTATAAGCAAGCGTTTGAACTCGAAGAAGCGGCTACTGAAAAAGAACTGGCCAGCTTCGCCGATGGTAAGTCGTACCAGCTTCCGGTTCTGGCCGACAGCATCCTCGAACGCGGCATGTCCCTGATCGGTACCCGTTACCGTTTCGGCGGTACCTCCGAAGCCGGTTTCGATTGCAGCGGTTTTATCGGTTATCTGTTCCGTGAAGAAGCGGGCATGAACCTGCCACGCTCCACTCGCGAAATGATCAACGTTGACGCGCCGCTGGTATCGCGCAGTAAACTTGAGCCAGGTGACCTGCTGTTCTTCGCCACCAACGGTCGTCGCGGTCGCGTCAGTCATGCCGGGATCTACCTGGGTGACAATCAGTTCATTCACTCCAGCAGCCGCAAAAGCGGTGGTGTGCGCATCGACAACCTCGGTGATAGCTACTGGAGCAAGACCTTCATCGAAGCCAAGCGAGCACTCGCCATGGCTCCTGCAGCGGCGCCAATCGTCACTGCCCGCAAGTAAGCGCACATTTCGTAAGGCGAACTTAAAGTCTTACTTGAAGTTTGCCTGATAAGCGCTAAAATTCTGATTCATGAATGATGGCAAACCGCCTGCGTGATCCGCAGGCGGTTTTCTTTTCTGCGCTCCCGCAGAAATTAGCCGCAGCCTGATCAGGATGCTCTGCTTATGACGATGTCGGCCCGCCTCGCAATCATGTTGTTCGCAGCGCTGCTCAGTGCCTGTGCAAGCCGTACACCGCCGCCTGCGCCGGTGGTTCGCGCGCCCATCGTGTTCAATTCCTCCCAGGACTTTTCGCCTGAAGCGCAAGACGTGCTGTTTCGCGCGTTGGGGCTGGTCGGCACGCCTTATCGCTGGGGCGGTAACACGCCGGACTCCGGATTTGATTGCAGTGGCCTGATTGGCTACGTCTACCGTGACATGGCCGGTATTTCCCTGCCCCGTACCACCCGCGAAATGATCTCCATGCAAGCGGCCAATGTCGGCAAGGAAGGCCTGCAAACCGGTGACCTGATTTTCTTCGCCACCAACGGTGGTTCCCAGGTCAGCCATGCCGGCATCTACGTTGGCGAGGGCCGTTTCGTGCATGCGCCGGCTACCGGTGGCACGGTCAAGCTCGACAGCTTGTCCAAGGCTTATTGGCAAAGAGCCTACCTGAGTGCCAAGCGCGTCCTGCAACCCGAGCATTTGGCGCGCAACCCGTAACCGCCAGAGGGTGTTGTCATGACTGCCCGCACGCTCAATCTCGACGATTCGCTCTATCAGTACCTGCTCGACGTCTCCCTGCGCGAAACCCCGCTGCTCAAGCGCTTGCGCGATGAAACCCAGGCGCTGCCCATGGCGCGCTGGCAGGTGGCGCCGGAACAGGGGCAGTTTCTTGCGTTGCTGGTGAAGCTCACCGGTGCGAGGCGTGTGCTGGAAGTCGGCACGTTCACCGGTTACAGCGCCCTGTGCATGGCAGCGGCATTGCCGACTGACGGTTCGCTGATTTGCTGTGACATTCCCGGGGATTACAACGCCATCGCGCACCGCTATTGGCAGGAGGCCGGCCTGTCCGGGCGAATCGATCTGCGGCTGGCGCCTGCGCTGGAAACCCTGGGCGCGCTGGATCAGCCAGGCCAGTTTGATTTGATTTTCATCGATGCCGACAAGGCCAACTATCCGGCGTACCTGGAGCAGGCGCTTCGTCTGTTGCGCAACGGTGGACTGGCGGTGTTCGATAACACCCTGTGGAGTGGCCGGGTGCTTCAGGACAACCCCGAGAGCGCCGATACCCGCGCCATCCAGGCGCTGAATCGCGCCCTGAAGGATGACGCGCGGGTGGATCTGTCGCTGTTGCCGCTGGGGGATGGGCTTACCCTTTGCCGTAAGCGCTGATCTCTCGCGTTTGTACCCGATCCAAACTGTAGGAGCTGGCTTGCCGGCGATGGCGGTCTGACAGCCGGCCTATGTTTTGTTGACTGTGTACATATCCATTCCTGCGGTAACGGCCACTTAGGGTTTCGCTCTTACAGCGAGTTACTTGGAAAAACGGAACGCCGCCCGGCCCTAAGTAACCAAGGGCTCTTGCCCCTGGCGTTCGGTGCCTCGCTAATGCTCGGCATACCCTCGCTCCGGTCCTGCTCCG
>NZ_JBYTEO010000073.1:0-27494 GCF_058791355.1 Pseudomonas sp. EB271-G4-1 | reverse complement strand
GGTTTGATCATCTGTCCGACACCGGTCGGCACTGCGTGCCGACCGGTGTTTTAATCTGTTTTTACACACTCTGGGCCCAGCGCGGCTAAACCGGCATCCATGCCGGTTTACCCACTGCGCAGAACCTCCTTTCGGCCTCTCGATGTGGCAAGAAAATCAAAAGCCAAAGCAGAGCAAAAGCCGAAGCGAGGCGGCCTGACAGCCGACCTGATTACAGGTGTGTCCGCGATCCCACTGTAGGAGCGAGCCTGCTCGCGAAAAACGACCTGACAACGCGATCATCCAGACAGGGCGCGTCATCGTTGACGTCCATCGCCAGCAGGCTGGCTCCCACAAGGAATTGAGGGGTATCTGCAAAAGTCAGGTCGGCTGTCAGGCCGCCTCGCTTTTGCTTTGGATTTGGGTGCCCCGTTAACCACGATGGCCGAACGCAGGTATTGCGCAGTGGGGAAACCGGTAGGACGCCGGTTTAGCCGCACTGGGCCAGGGATGGCCCATCGCGGCGACCCACGGCGCATTGCCTTCGTTACGGCATGCCGAGCCCTAGCGAGGCACCGAGTGGTGGGGCCAAGCCTTTTGCTTACTTTTTGCTGGGCCGGCACTCCGGCGTTTGAAAAAGAAGAAAAAAGGGGACAGATTTATTTTCATGATTTGTTTACATTGCTCGAATATAAATCTGTCCCCTTTTTCCCGGTCCCCTTTTTCCCTCTTTTTCCGCTCTTTTTCCGGTTGTCCCCTTTTTCCGGTTCTGCGCAGTGGCTAAATCGGCATGGATGCCGGTTTAGCCGCGCTGGGCCAAGGATGGCCCATCGCGGCGGGCCCTGTAGGAGCGAGCATGCTCGCGAAAAACGCCAGAACAACACGGGCATTCAGATAGCCCTCGTCATCGTTGACGACCATCGTCGGAACGCCGCCCGGAGCATGCTCGCTCCTACAGGCTCTTCCAAGTGACTCGCCGTAAGGACGAAACCCTAGGTGGCCGTTACCGCAGGAATGGATATGTACTCCGTCAACAAAATCCAGGTCGTTTGTCAGGTCGCCTTCGCTGGCAAGCCAGCTCCCACAGTTTGGATCGGGTACATCTGCAGGAGCTGGGTCGGCTGTCAGGCCGCCATCGCTGGCAGGCCAGCTCCCACAGTTGATCGAGTACAGCCGTGAGAGATGGGTCGGCTGTCAGGCCGCCTTCGCTGGCAAGCCTGGCTCCTACGGTTTTGGATCGGGTGCATCTGCAGGAGCCTGGTCGGCTGTCGGCCGCCGGGGCTCACTCATCCTCCCCCTCTCCCTCCGGCACCACCCTGTTCTGCGTCAGGTAGCGATCCAGGGTCTCATTCTGCGCAGGCTGGGAGTTGTCCCCCGCCACCTGCCACAAACGTCGCTCGATCCCCTGCGCCAGCATATGCCCCACCGCCGCCTCGATCGCCGACAACACACACAACTGCGCCGGTTCGTTGGTGGTGTAGCCCACCTCGGCCTCAAGCAATTTCTTGAACTCGATGAACTTGAACACGCCAGCACTACGGGCCACGGAGTAGATGGTCTTGCTGGTCATGACGTTGGACAGCACCTGCCCGCTGCGCACGTCCACTGCCCGCAGGTTCACCGTGACCTGGTCGACGCGATACTCCCGGGCAATGTCGATGCCCAGGTAGCGCGCGCCTTCGCCGCCGCTGCGTACGTTGGTGTCGTAGGCGATGATCCCGCCTTCGAGCATCATGTTCGCCGCTTGCAGCGGTGGCAGCTCACCCTGGATGTTCACCGGGGTATTGGGTTTCTTCTGCGAGGCGCGGATGATCTTGCGCTCGGTCAACAGGTTCTGCAGCCCTTCACGCTCGAGCACCACGAACCAGCCGCTGGCCTGCAAGGCGTCCATCAGCATGCTCGCCGCGCCCTGGGTGACGCTGGTGGAAAACGAGCTGGCCGGGGTCGGCTTGTATTGCCCGGTCTGGTCGCGGAAGCCGTAGACCACCGCCATCAACCGGCCCTTGGGTCGTGGCATGTTGATCAAGTCATAGTAGGTCGAGGCCCTTGGGGTCAGGGTCGGGGTTTTGGAGTCCTGCTCGGCCGGCATCGGCTCGCGCAGACTGCACCCTTGTAATGCCGCCAACATCAGCCCTAGCGCTATTATTTTTTTCATGTCCTTAACTCCCCATTGTCCCGATTCCCCTCAAGGGGCCAGTCCATTCACCTGGATTTCCGAAACTTCGCCCGTGGCCCGGTCGGTCACGTTGATCGTCAGCGCACCGGAGTCGTCGACCACGTCGACGATGAAAGCGTCCGTGGACAGGCTCCCCGTGTTGCCGGTGGAGATGTTGTCCAGCAGTTGCCCCAGCAAGCGCGATTGCAACTGGGCGCTGAAGCGCTCCAGGGCCGAGGTCCCGGCCGCCGAGGTACGATCCTTCAAGTCGGGATCGTCGTAGTCGTTCTGCGCCTGGGCGTTGTTGAGCAGCCAGGTGCCGTTCAACGGGTTGCCGCCAAACGAAGGGTTGACGGGCGTGTACACCAGTTCCGTGCCCTGGACCATGGCGCAAGCACCCAGGCCGAGCATGCATCCACCGGCGCGCTGCAAAAACGTTTTCACTTTCATAGTTCGTCCCTCTCAAGGTCCGTGGTGTCCTGCAACAAGGCTTCCAGCTTGCGCTGGACAATCTGCCCGCGTACCCAGTCGGCGGCGGCATAGGCCTCGTCCTTGAGCTCCACGGTGTTCGGCGGCAGGAAGCGCCGGTAAACCAGGCGTTGTTGAAATTCCACGGTCACCAGGCTGCCCCAGCGAGCCGAAGGTCGTTCGCGTACCACCAGGTTGAAATCCATCGGGCTGGTGGCACGCAGGCGTTCACTGAACGAGTAGTAAAATTCGTGGCCGATGTGCGAGATCGTGTCGTCGACGATGAAGCCGAGCATCTCGTCCTCTTCAGCGGCCCAGGTCACGCAGGTGCTCAACAGCAGGATCATCGCCAGGCAGAAGCGCTTCATGGCTGCAATCCCTCCGGCACTGCGGACTGGCCTTTGGCAGGGCCCGAGGTGCCATCGAGGAAGGCTTTTTCGGCCACGAATTGCCAGTCCTTGTAGCTGGCCATGCCGTTGAAGTCCGACCACTGGCTGGGGAAGTCCGCCTGCTTGAGCGGCTTGTCGGTGGACGAGCTGCTGATGCCGGTGATGCGTCCGTCGAAGCCGCGCATCAGGAACCATTCACCGCCGCCGATCGGGTCCGGGTATAGCTGGCGTATATGGTGTTTGGCGCTGGGGAAACGTTCGTCCTGCAACAGGTCGGCGAGTTCCTTGGGGTACTGGGCCAGGCCTGGCGAACTGCGGTAATAGCTGCGCAGTGCCTGGGCGTACTGGGTGCCGACCCAGAGCAATTGGCGTTCGCGGTCACGCCGTGAAGCGGTGGACCACAACTCGCCGGCACTGGCCAGGCCCATGCCCATCACCATGATCAGGAACAGCACACCCAGGTAGGTGAAGCCGCCTTGTGCCGCAGGCTTACCACTCGGAATAAAGGCTGCCATCACGCGCCCTCCCTGTGGCACCACTCTTGATATCGGCGACACCGCCGGCCACGCCGTCAGGCGGTGCAACCAAGACCCAGGCGTCCTTGCGTTCGACAATCGGGTCCATCGGCGGATTGCGCAGGTAGCGCTGTTCAACCAGTTGCTCGATGGAGTCGGGATAGCGTCCGGTGTCACCGTAGTAGTGATCCAGTGCTTCGCGCATCGCCGACAGGCTCTGGCGCAAGGTGGTCTCCTTGGAGGCCTCCAGGCTGTTGAAATAGCGCGGCAAGGCGATGGTCATCAGGGTGGCGATGATTGCCATGACCACCATCAGTTCCAATAGGGTAAAACCCTTTTCCCGACGCATATGTTCACCACTCCCGGTAGGCGATGCCGTTGAGACCCTTGCCCCGGGCCTTGGAGTAGACGTCGAAGACGTCCTGGCCTTCCCGCGGGTTTTGAGCCGTACTGTCGTAGGAGCGCAGGCCCCAGCCACCTTCGTCGTCGCGCTTGACCGGTGCCAGCGGGTCATGGGGTACGCGGCGCAGGAAATAGAACTTGGCACCCTTGGCGCTGCGCACATCGCGCACCCCTTCCACCAACACCTGCAGGTTCGGCGGGTAGCCGCTGCTGTTGAGCGACTTCTCGATGTACCCGGCGTCGAAAGCACGCTTGTAGGCGTCGATGGCATCGCGGATCTGGTACAGCGCGGTACGCAGTTCCTGCTCTTTGCCCCGGCGCACCACGGTCTCGGTCAGCGGCGCGGCCATGCCGGCCAGCAGGCCGATCAACGACAGCGTCACCACGACTTCAATCAAGGTAAAACCGCGTTGCGAGGCGTTCATGATCAAGGCTTCCCAACAGTAACGGTGGTAGCGATCGGTGCGCCCATGCCATTGGCCTTGACCTCTTCAACCTCGACCTTCGAGCGATCCGGTGCCTGGATGTGCATGCTGGTTTCGGTGCCCGTGGTGAATTCCATGTCCGATGGACTCTGGTACGGCAGGTTGCGCACGATCCGCGGGGTGATCGACAACACCAGCTCGGATTTGCTCACGTCGTCCTTGTTGCTGCCGAACAGGCGGCCGAGGCCAGGAATATCGCCAAGACCGGGAATCTTGTTGCCGGTGCTGCCATGGTCGTTGCGCATCAGGCCGGCGAGAATCTGCGTTTCGCCGTCATGCAGGCGCAGGGTGGTCTGCGCGTTGCGGGTATCGACCTGGACCGGAATCGTGCCCTGGCGGGTCGGTTCCAGTGGCGTGGCGTTGCTGACTTCCAGGGCCACCTTGATCGCCACTTCGTTGTTCAAGTGCACGGTGGGCTGCACTTCCAGTTTCAGACCGACGTCCAGGTAAGTCACGCTTTCGGTGATCACCGGTCCCTGGGTCGACGGCACCGAAGTGGCGCTGATGATCGGCACACGCTGGCCGATGTGGATGCGTGCCTGTTCGCGGTTGCTGACGCGGATCACCGGGCTGGCGAGGGTATTGATGTCCTTGTCCTGGGCATTGATCTTGGCCTGTGGCGAGGGCTGGATGGTGATCCGGCTGGAATTGATGCCCTTGAGCTGATCGAGCAGGGTCACCGCCGAACCGTCGCTGTTGACCACGCCGAAGGTGTTCGGCCATTGCAGGCCCAGGTCGAGAATCCGCTGGGTGGCGACTTCCATCACTTCCACTTCCAGCACCACTTCGGGGTTGGACTGATCCTGTGATTGCAGGAGCTTCTCGGCCATGCGCACGGCATCGCCGGTGTCGCGCATGGTCAGGGTGTTGAGGCGTTCGTCGACAAACACGTCGCGGGTCTTGAGCATGGTCTTGACCATGTTCAGCGCGGTATTGGCATCGATGCTGGTCAGGTAGAAAGTGCGCATCACCAGCTCCTGGTAATCCTTGAGCTTCTGCGGCGAGTCCGGGTAGATCAGCAGGGTGTTTTCGTTCACCACTTTCTGGTGCAACTGGTTCTGTTGCAGCAGCAGTGCCACGGCGTCTTCGATGCGCACGTCGCGCACGAAGATGGTGGCTTTCATGTCCGGGCGCAGGTCCTTGTCGAAGATGAAATTCAGGCCGGCGACCTGGGACAGCACTTCGAAGATGGTCTTGAGATTGGCGTCGCGAAATTCCAGGGTTACCGGCTTGTCCAGCTTGGTGCGCAGTTGCGGATAGGCCACCACGTTGCGGCTCTGCACCAGGCGGATATTGCCTTGCAGTTCCAGGGCGCCTTCGTTGTTGGGGTCCAGTTCGAGAATCTGCCTGACCTGACGCTCGGCGCCGTAGATGTCGCCACGGCGCAGGTCGCCACGGGCCAGTTCGAGTTTTTCATCGAGGCTGCGCATGTGTTCGAGCTGGCGCAAGGCGTCCTGGGCGCGGCGGTTGTTCGGTTCGATGGTCAACACCCGGCCGTACCCCATGCGAGCGGACGCGAAATCACGCTGGGTCCGATCCATGTCGGCCTGGGTCAGCAGCGCCGTGATCGCACGGGCACGAGCGCTGTTGAGGGCAATGTGCAGTTCGGTGTCGCGAGGGTTTTCCCGCAGGCCCTCCTCGATCCGGGCCAGGCCGGCTTCGTACTGGCCCTGTTCGATCAGCTCAGAGGCTTCTTCCTTGGCCACCTGCGCCGAGCTGCAGGCAGCCAGCCCTGCACAGAGGCAGAGGCTCATCAGCAAACGGGACTTGTTCATTGCGCGCTCCCCACAGACAAGGTCTGGGACAAATGCAGAGGCAAATAGACCAGGCTCAGTTCCAGATCGGAAATGCCCTCGATCTTCCATGTTTCGTCAATCACATCCCCTTTACGCACGACGTAGATCTTTTCGCCGTTTTGCAAAAACACTTGCAGGTCGGTGCGATCGTCCATCCGGCCGATGAACTGGAACGGCATGGGCGGTGCAGTGGGGACCTGCACCACCGGTGCAACGTTGACCGGTTGTTCGGTGACGCTGGCCAGGGTGGGTGCGGCCTTCCAGCTGCGCGCGGCGAACAGGTCGCCCGCCGGGCTCAGGTCCTTGATCGCCACGGGCGCAGCAGAGGCCTGCGCGGCTGGCAAGGCGCCGCGTTGCTTGCCTTTGACTGGCGTGGCCACAGCGGCCACTTCGACGTCACTGTCGTCAGCCTGTTTAAAGTATTCGGGCACCCAGGTCAGCGCCGCGGCCACGCCGAGGAACGCCACCCAACCCACCGCACGTTTGTTGTTCATCATGACCTCGACAGGTAAAGGGTCATGCGGATCCGCCCGTTCAGGTCCGTGTCGGCGATCTTCTTGCGCGAAAGCTCCAGGTCCTCCACCACCACCGCCGGCAACTGGCCGAGCAAGGCATGCATGAAGCGCCGCAGTTGCGGGTAGCTGCCCCGCACCGGCAGGAGGATCTGATAGCGCGCCAGGTGGGTCTTGGGGTCGATGCCCAGCGAGTATTCGCCCCTGGACAGGGTGATGCGCTCCTGGGCGGCCAGCGCGTAGATCTTGTCGATGGCGACGGTGGCCTGGGGCTGGGTTGGCAATTTGCTGCGGAAGTCATCGAGCTGGCGTTGTGGCACGACCGGAGCGGCGATCGAGCCCTCCTCGACCTTGGCCAGGTATTCGCGGGCGTCCTGGGTCTGCTGGCTCAGGTGCTGCAGCGCCTGCCAGTCCGGCAACAAGCCGAACAGGCCGTAGGCCAGCGCCAACACCAGCAGGGCCAGCCCTGCCAGGCCCGGGACGCCGAGGCTTTGCAGGTATTCGTGGACGATCAATCTAGGGATTTGCATCGCCAATCTCCCAGGTAGCCGACAAGTTGAATTGCACCGGGTGCTCCGGCACGTTGGCGACGATTTCGTGGCTGAGCAACGACACGTCGGAAAGCTCGTCGCAGGCTTCGAGGCGGCGGTGGAAGTCGAGCATGGCGTCCAGGTCGCGTGCCTCGGCGCTGATCCGCACCTGGCCCTTGCGGGCATCCGGGGTCAGGGTCAGCAAGGCAATGTTGTCGCGCGGCATGGCTTCCAGGGTGGCGAACAGGCGCTCCCAAGGGCGGCGCAACTGCTGCGAGACCTTGCGCATCTCGGCCAGGTTCTGCGCCTGCTCGCGGGTTTCGGCCGGGGTCAGGCTGACCTTGCTGCCGGTGTCGCCAGTAAGTACCCGTTGCGTGGTTTGCAGGTGACCTTGCTGTTGTTCGGCCTCACCACTTACCTGTTGTTGGATGACGATGCAGGTCAGCGCCAGCACCACGCCACCGACCAGCAGGCTCCAGCCCAGGGGACTGGAGCGGCGGCGCGGCTGAAAGTCGAGCATCAGGGGGCGCATGTCAGGCCACCGTCCGGGACATGACGTACAGGCTGTCGCGTACGCTGGTCCGGCCTTCTTCGAGGGTGCGCAGCTGTACGCCTGGCACTTCAGGGTGCGAGTCGATACGCGCTGGCGCATGCAGGTAGATGTTCAGTGGCCGCTCACTGATGGACGCCTGCAATTGGCATTCGCGACCGACCAGCGCGCTCAGTGCCGCATCGCTGTCGCTGCTGCCCACCGAGCGCACTGCCGTCCAGCGACCTTCGCGCGCCAGCAGCATCACACTGCGCACCGGTTCTGCGACCACGAACAGGAAGTCGCCGGCGTCGAAGCTTTTGTCGAAGTGGTTGAACGCCGCCATCAGGTACGGTTGCACCGAACGCAGGCGCAAGCCACGGCCACTGACCAGGGCACGCAGGCGTTCGATCAGGTCTTGCGGCAGCGCGCTGGCGATCCGGTCGTAGCCGGCGGGTTCGGCCGACAGCACCAGGCTCCAGGGTTGGTTGGCTGCCCCGTAGAGGTCTTCGAAGCACAGCTGGGCAAACCCGCGCAGTTCGTCGGGGCTGCTGATCTGCTCGCTCCAGGGCACCAGGCAAAAGCGGCTGAAGTGGCCGGAGACCACCACAGTCAACTCGGCACCGGCGCGGGCATGTTCGCCCAGCAGGCGGTCGAGGGTTTCCAGGGCGACCGTCCAGGCCATGAACCCTTCATCGATGAAGCCGACGCTGCCCAGCCACAGGGTGTCGCCACCCTGGCGTTGACCGAGGCCGACACCACTGGCGCCGAGCACGGCGACATAACGCTCACGAGATAAAAGTGACACGATTGATCTCCTCGAGAGTGGTCCGGCCTTGTTGCACCAGTTCCAGCGCCGATTCGCGCAGCAGGCGCAAACCGCGTTTGCAGGCGTGGGCCTTGATTTTCGAAATGGGTTGGCGCTCGACGATCATTTGCCGCAGCTCGTCGTCCAGGTGCAGCAGCTCGGCAATCGCACTGCGTCCGCGGTAGCCGGTGCCACGGCAATGACCGCAACCCTTGCCATGGACGAAGTGGTAGTGCGCGACCTGATGCGGGTCGAGGCCCGAGCTTTGCAGTTCTTCTTCGGTCGGTGCGTAGGGCGTGCTGCACGCGCTGCAAACCAGGCGGATCAGACGCTGGGCCAGCACCGCATTGAGCGCGGAAACCAGGCTGTAGGGGTCGATTTCCATCTGGGTGAAGCGGCCGATCACGTCGAACACGTTGTTGGCGTGGATGGTGGTGAACACCAGGTGCCCGGTGAGTGCCGATTGCACGGCGATCTGGGCAGTGTCGGGGTCGCGGATCTCGCCGACCATGATCTTGTCCGGGTCGTGGCGCAGGATCGAGCGCAGGCCGCGGGCGAAGGTCAGGCCTTTCTTTTCGTTGACCGGGATCTGCAGCACACCGGGCAGCTGGTACTCCACCGGGTCTTCGATGGTGATGATCTTGTCCACGCCGTGGTTGATCTCGGTGATCATCGCGTACAGCGTGGTGGTCTTGCCGCTGCCGGTGGGGCCGGTGACCAGCACCATGCCGTAGGGTTCGGCAGCCAGGCGGCGCAGTTGACGCAGGGTTTCCTCTTCAAAGCCCAGGGCCTGCAGCTGCACGCCGCAGACCTTGTCGGCCAGGTCCTGCTTGTCGAGCACCCGCAGCACCGCGTCCTCGCCGAAAATGCTCGGCATGATCGACACCCGGAAGTCGATCTGCCGGCCGCTGATGCCGATCTTGAAGCGACCGTCCTGGGGCACGCGTTTTTCGCCGATGTCCAGTTCGGCCATGACCTTGACCCGGGAAATCACCTGTTCGGCGAACTCGCTGCCCTGGATCTTGCTGATGTTGTTGAGCACGCCATCGATGCGGTACTTGATCACCAGGCCGCTGCCGGTGGTGCCCAGGTGGATATCGCTGGCGTGCATCTTCAGCGCGTCGTAGAGGGTCGAGTTGACCAGCTTGACCACCACGCTCGAGTCTTCGCTGATGCTGGTCAGGGACAGGCTTTGCAGGGTGTCGATCTCGGTATTGCCGTCGGCCTGGGCGTTGAGCGATTCCACCGCGTGGAAGCTCTCTTCGTGGCGTGCCAGGTAGGCTTTCAGGTCGTCGGCATGCACCAGGTATAGCGGCGCGCCGTGCAGGCAGTCGTCGATCCAGGCCAGGCGAGCGCTGTCGAAGGGGTCGGCAAACACACCGATGACCGCATCGTCGTGACGCAGCAGGATGAATTCGCGCTTGAGGCATTGGGCCAGGGTGACCCGGTCGAACACTGGAGTGGCTTGAAACAGGCTGTCGGTGTCGAGCACCGGGTAGTGCAGGGTCGCGCCCAGGCACTGGATAAAGGGCATGGGAGCCAGTTCGCAGAGCGCCCCGAGGGCTTCGAGCATGCGTTCGCCGGAACTGCCGGCCCGGGAGCGGGCCTGGGCCAATTGCTCACTGGTGAATCGAGTCGGTACGCAATCGCACGGTGGCACATCGACGACAAGGGATAGACGGTCCATGGCTTGCTCTCCAACACCCGGGGCTTAGAGCCCTGTCGGCGCGGCGAGCAATTGCGGCGGATGCCGGAACCTCTTGTCGCGCCATTACTCCCCGGTGAGCAATTGTTCGTCGTCTGGCGCTGTGGAGGCCGTGTTACTTCGTCGGCGATCTGCAAGCACCCAACTACCGTCGTACAACTGCAGCGGGAAACTCTCGTTCCTGCTCTGGCGTCGTTCGACAAAGCCTTCGCTACTGCTCACTTCCGCTTTGGGTTCGCGCTGGCGCCCCAGAAGGTCAAGTACTGCACGCGCCAGTTCCGCCAACGGAAACGGTTTGAACAGGATATGGCTGACTCCCAATTGCCGGGCCCTTTCGCAAACCTCTGCAGTGGGGTGCCCCGTGATCAGCACAAAATGACACTTCCTGTTCTGGCGGACGGCATCGAGCACCTCAAAGCCTTCCATATCGGGCAAGCGGTAATCGAACACCATCACATCGGGTGCGAAATCGTCAGCTTCCACGATTCCTTGCGCACCGTCGTGAGCAATCCGGACTTCCAGCGCTTGCGCCTGCAGGTAACCCTGGAGGTTTTCCGCCAGCAGCTGTTCGTCATCGACAACCAGTACTTTGTTTAACAAGGTGGACTCCTTGAAACCGCAGGTCCGAGTCCCGAACCTGGCGGAGTGCGCGCCTTGATAGGTCTAACGCACACTTCATGCCAGGCTGAGTGCCGGTAATTTTATGTATTCATGTCCTTGAATTTAAAAGCAATGCCTTAACGTCCACATGCCCCACCCCCCAAAAGCGGGGGAAAGCTATCGGATGCGCATCGACGCTTTCCCCCACAGTTGGGGAAAGCTCATTCATCGTCAATGCGTTCGATCCGATTGCTTGCGCGCAGATGAGCCAGCGCCTGCAGACGAGCCTGGACCTGTTTCTGTCGGGCAAGGTAAACCCGAACCATTTCAAGTCCCTGCTCTTCTGAGACATCGGCAGCCTCCAATCGGTTCTGCAGCAAGATCAAATGCCAGCCAACCGCCGTGCGCACCGGCTCGCTGATGGCCCCGGGCTTGAGGGCAAAAGCCGCCGCTTCGAACTCCGGCAGCATGCGCCCACGGGTGAAGTAACCCAGATCGCCGCCGGCGCTGGCCGAAGCGTCTTCGGAACCGCTACGGGCCACACTGGCAAAATCGGCGCCCTCGTCAATCGAGGTACGCATTGCCTGCAATCGTAGTCTCGCGGCCTCGACTGTGGAAGCATCCGCACCCTGAGGGACTTTGATCAGGATATGCCTGACCTGGATTTCCTCGGGCCGATTCATCTCGGCGCGGTGTTCCTCATAAAACGCCCGCACCTGTGTTTCGTCCGGCTGTTGCGCCCTGGTGAGTTCGGCAAACATCTGCTGCGCCGCCAGGTCACGGCGGGTGTATTCGATGTAGGCGGCCTCATCGAACCCAGCGTCCTCCAGGCGCCGAGCGAACACCAGTGCGCCACCCATGGCCTGCCGGGTCTGTTCCACCTGGTCGTGCACCGTGGCATCGCTGACCACCACCCCGCGCTTGACCGCTTCCTGCCAGAGCAGCTCCTTGTCGATCAGGGCGTCCAGCGCCGCCTTGCGCAGCTGTTTGTAGGCGCTGGGACTGCGGATGCTGGCGACTGCCCGGCCCTGATCCTCCAGGTATTCGGTGAAATAGCGCTCCAGGCGCAGCTGGGAAATTTCCTCGCCATTGACCCTTGCTACCGCCGGGCCATTACTGGAAAACGCGGCGGGCACCCATAGGGTCAATAGCACCAGCACAGTCATGAGTTTCATGTTCAGCCTCCGGATCAGGGCATGGCGGCAATGGGTTTGTAGGGGGCGACCAAATAGAAGCGCTGGTCTGGCAGGTCCACGGTGACCACATGGGCGCCGTTCAGGCCCAGGCGTCGACCCGGCCCGAAACTGATCAGCGGGGTCAGGCCGGTATCGAAGTCATGCAGGCCTTCCAGGGCATTGATCAGTTTTTCCCGGCTGGCATCGCGTCCCGCCTGTTTCATGCCCTCGCTCAGCAACAGCATCGAACTGTAGGCACCGACCTGCAGCACCGCGTGTTCGCCACCGAGCCTCTGGCGCTCGCGCAGTTGCGTCAGGGCGGTGCGCCCGGTCATCGTCCAGTCGCTGGGCACGAACGGATACGCCAGGAACACCCGTCGGGAAAAATCACTGGGCACCTGCAGCAGATCCCCTGCCACCTGATTCGAGGCGGCGAACAGGTACGGCACCTGGCCCGCGGTCTGCAGCCGCTCGGCCAGGCGACTGAAACCACCACTGCTGCCCATGTAGAACACCGAGCGCGAGCCCAGTGGCAACTCGTCCTGCGCCGACTCGTAGGGTTGCAGGCGCACTTTCTGCCAGTCGTTGTCCTGCAGGTACTGCGCAAGTTTCTCGGCCGCCAGGCGCTGGCCCGGCTCGTTCGGGTAGGCAATCAACGTTGGGCCTTGCAGCACGCGCAGACTGGTGGCGGCGTAGTTGGCCAAGGCAATCATTTGTTCGCGCAGCCCCGGCAACGGTTCGAAAATCTGTCGACTGGCCTGGGCCGTGCCTTGCAATGACAGCGCGCCGATCAGCGGCACGCCGGCCTGTTCCAGGCGCGGCGCCAGTTCGGCATCCAGCGCCGGCACCAGCGGTGCGACCAGCGCGAAAACCTGTTCCTGCTCGATCAACTGGTCCAGCGCCTGCTCGGCGCTGGCACGGTCGGGACCGGGATCCATGATGGTCAGGCGCAACTGCCGGCCATGAATCCCCCCCGCTTCGTTGATCCGCGCCACGCTGCCCCTGAGCACCGCCGCCACGGTGAGGCCCTCTTCGCCCAGCGACCCGCTGCTCGGCAGCAAGGTGCCCAGGTGCAGGCTGTCGGGGCTCAGGCCCGGATCGCGCTCATCGGCCAGGCGCTTGAGGTAGGCCGTCAGGTTGCGTTGATCGTTCATCGACAGCACGAACCGCGGCATCGCTGCATCGAGCCGGTTGTTGCCCGGGTCACGTCCCTCCTGGATCGCACGGGCCAAGGTACCCTCGGTGTAGGCCGGGTAGGCCCGCCCGTTGATCTGCTGTTGACCATAGGTACTGGTCAGCCGCGACCAGCTCAGGTCTGGCGGGCGCACCCCGCCTTCCGGGCGCCCCAGGCCATCGCTGCCGTGGCAGTTGGCGCACGGCAGGCTGGTGGCCGGCAGTAGCATGCCCGCCGCCCCGATCCTCGCCATGATCGGTTCACCGCTGGCCGAAACCCCCTCGCGGTACAGCCGTTTGCCGGCGCTTTCGCTGGGCGTCAGCGTTAACGCCTGGGCGCCCAGGCTGATGCCACCGAGGAGAAGCAGGCTGAGGATCAAGGCATTTTTCATGGCCCGGACTCAGCGACCGGCCACGGGCATTGCCAGTAGCTGCAAGCGCTGGGCAATGGCGGCGGCCGGGGCATCGGGGCGGATCTTGCTCCAGCGCTTGTTCGCCACGTCACCGACGATCAACTGGGTGGAGTGCTGCTCGGGGGACGGTATGACCTGGCCAATTCGCCCAAGGACCAGGTCCATTTGCGCTTTGTCGCCGGTAAGAAAAAGCCAGTGGGGCTCATCGACGCCCTGCTTCAAGGTGTAAGCCTTGAGTACCGCCGGGGTGTCCCGCAGCGGATCACTGGTAAGGGAGATAAAGGTGATGCCGTCCGCCTTGTCGCCCAGCACTTCGCGCACTTGCTTGAGCTTCTGGGTGATCAACGGGCAGGCGTCCGTGCAACTGGTGAAAATCACATTGAGCAGCACCACGCGGTTGTGCAGCGCGTCGCTGTAGAAACGCAGGGTATTGCCGTTCTGGTCCTGCAACGGCGTGTCGGTGAACCAGGTCTTGGCATCGCGAGTGCCACCGGCCGGCTGCGCGGCGGCCGCCACCGTAGCGGAGTCGGTTGCGGCTTGCTCATGCCCTTCATGGGCCAAGGCCAAGGAGCTGGCGAGGCAGGCGCAGAGGCTCAGGGCGATCCAGTCGAGAAGTCTCATGGCTGATGCTCCATGGCGATGGCGGTGTGTTTGGCGTGGGCGTTGCGTTCACCGCTGAGCTTCTCCACTTGCCGGGTCAATACGGCCGGGTCGGTGAAGCCGTAGTAGCGGGTCCAGTGGCGGCTATTGCCGTCCCCCACGAGGATCAGCGGCGCATGATTCTTGAAGTCGCCACTGAAACTGCCCAGGCCCTTGAGGGTTTCGTTGACCGACTGAGTGGAGCCGGTCAGCCAGCTCCAGCCCGGACCGTTCTGGAAGGTGCGGGCGTAATCGTTGAGGCGCTTGGCGTCATCGCGCTGCGGATCGATGCTGATCGACACCAGCTGCACCTCGGTGCCGACCCGTGCCCCCAGCTGTTTCTGCACCTTGCCCATGATCGAGGACACCACCGGGCAGACCGTGGTGCAACTGGTGTAGATAAAGCTCATGACCACGATCTTGTCGGCTACAAGGTCTTTTTCCAGGCGCACGGTCTTGCCGTTCTGGTCCACCAGCGCGACGTCGGCGAACTTGACCTGGGCGGTCTCGGAACTGGTGCTTTTGGCGGCCATGGTGTGGCCGGCGTGTTCATCGGCCGAATGGGCCAGGGCCTGGCCGATACTGGCAGTCAACAGGCAGAGCGTCAGCAGTCCGTGATGTGCGAGTCGGTTCATGTCGATGTCCTCTTCAATGAGCAATGCCGGGGGTCACCCGAACGCTGGCAAACGTCTGGTCGTCGAAATTCGCGCCCAGGGACGCCGCACGCACGTGCAGGTACCAGGCGCCTTGCTGGTCAAGGGTGACCGGGGCTTCATAGATGCCATTGCCGACGTCCAGTGCCGCGACGTACTGGGGCCGGGAACTGGGCGCCAGGAAGTAGCGCACCTGCACGTCCTTGACCCCGCTGCGCTGGACCTTCTGTTTGCCTTGGACGATGCGAAAGCGCACGACATAAGGGCTACCCAGGGCGGCCGTGGTTTTGTCGAGCATGAACTCGACTTTCGGGATGCCGGCGACGGGGCCCAGGCTTGCGTTCGGCTCAACCACGGCGCTGAAGCAATGGATGATGTTGGGCTGGTTGAGCAGGAACGCCACATCGAAGCGCCCCGCCGCCGGCAGCTTGATCCGCGCGCTGTACAGCCCCGGTTCGACTTCGCGCAGGCTGCGGTCGATGACCAGCGCCGCCCGCGCCACTTGCCCGCGATTGGGGTAGCCGGACATCGGCGCGTTCATGCCTTCGGCGTAGAAGTAGGTGGTGTTGTCCACCGGGTTGACCACAAACACCGCGTTGTCGTCCCGCGACAACGCCAGGCTCGACGCCAGCGGCAAGTCGCCGGCCAGGCGCGGCGGTTGCGGCCCGGCTTCGAAGCCCTGGCTGATCGGCTTGCGGCCTTCACCGAGGGACGCCAGGTTGATCATCGTGACCTTGGCCGAGGCCAGTCCGCGCACGTAGGCATAGGCCTTGGTGAACACCACTTGATAGGGTTCGGCGGACACGTCCAGTTCATGGATCAGCGAATCGGTGGCGGCGTCGATCACCGCGGCCTGGTTCTCCAGGGTATTGAGCACGATGCCGAAACGGCCGTCGGCGCTGAAACCCATCGGGCCGAGGCCCTGCTTGATCTTGATCACCCGCCGCACCGACTGGTTCGCGGCGTCGACCACGGTCACCGTGCCGTCCTTGCCATCGGCCACATAGGCCGCGCCGGACAGTGGCGAGTACACCACCGACAGCGGGTGCGAGCCGGTCTTGAGCTGCTTGGCGATGGTCAAGGTGGCGACATCGATGATGCTCAGGGTGCCGTCGTCGCGGTTGGTGACAAAGGCGAAGCGGCTGTCCTTGCTGAAGGCGATTTCGTGGTGGCCGCTGCCAGTTGCCAAGTGCCTGAGGGTCTTGAGGCTGGCGGTGTCGATCACCGTGACCCCGGAAAGCTCGGCCGACGGGGCATTGTTGCCGACCCACAGCAGGCGCTCGTCCGGTTGCAAGGCCACGCGCACCGGATTGCTGCCCGCGGCCACCGAGTCGAGCAGCTTGAATTGCTCACTGTCGATCACCGCGACTTCACCCGCCGTGGGCATCGACACGAACACCCGTTTGTTGTCCCTGGGGGTGACCCAATCCATCGGCGGTTGCTTGATATCGATGCGGGTCATAGTGCTGGTGATGCCGCCCACCGAGACCGAGGGGTCGACCACCGAGACGCTGGCATCGCGGTTCATCACCATCAGGAAGTAGCTGTTGAGGTCGAGCAGCGGCCGT
Source organism: Pseudomonas sp. EB271-G4-1 (assembly GCF_058791355.1). Taxonomy (NCBI): domain Bacteria; kingdom Pseudomonadati; phylum Pseudomonadota; class Gammaproteobacteria; order Pseudomonadales; family Pseudomonadaceae; genus Pseudomonas; species Pseudomonas sp. EB271-G4-1. The sequence goes on along the minus strand of NZ_JBYTEO010000073.1, from coordinate 11,000 downwards.
GCGCCGATACTTGATTTAAGGAACACCCCGACCCGCGCCTTGCAGCTCTGCTCGCGGCCCTGGGCCTGGTCAGCGGCGACGGTCTCTGGGTCGATCCAGGCGCCGGGGGCAACGCCCGCCAGCGGTTGGCCCGACGCCTTGTCGGTGACGTTGAAACGCACATCGGCAAATTCACCCTCGCGCAACACGCCGTCTGCAGCCAGCGGCCGCACTTCGAGGGCCACCGACACGCCGTCACGTTCAAGCGTCTGGCCGGTCCAGGTGTCGGGCAGCGCGATGTCGCTAAGCAGGGTCGGCGGCGACGTGCGCCACACCCCGAGCCAGATCAGCGCAACCCCTACGACCAGGGCAACACTGGCGATTTTGATGGTCCTGTTCATGTCACATCTCCCCTTCAGATCTATGCCTGCTTCACCGCGTCCCCCTGTGGGAGCGAGCCTGCTCGCGAAGAGGCCAGCACATCCAGCATTGATGTGTCTGACACTCCGCCTTCGCGAGCAGGCTCGCTCCCACAGGTATTGCGTTGTTTCCCGCCCTACGGCGCCGGCTCCGGTTCGTTGGTCACCCGCAACAGTCCCCACAACCCGGAGGTATTGCCGTAGGCGCCGTAGTCGCGGAACAGGTAGTCACCCGGTATCGCGTTGACACCCCCGGCGCTCGGCAGCATGAAGCTGAAGTGCGCTGCCGGCAGGACGCTCTCGCGGGCGCCGATGTACATCGACATCGGGTTGTAGCCGAACCGCACCGAACCCACCCCTGGCGTACCCATCGGATAACCACCGGTATCGCTCTTCTCTGGCTGGAACGGGTTGGTCGACCAGACGTGACCGTCAAGCTGGAAGATGGTGCCGCGACTGCCCCCGGTAGGCATCAGGATGTGCGTGCGGAACGGTTGTCCCGGTCTGGCGTACAGCACTGGCGTTTGTGGGTCACCGCCCACCAGCGCGTTGCTGTAGGCCATGTGTGCATTCACCATGTCGCCGTAGCCCGCGCCGTCGGCACGGCCGAACGGTGCATCCGGGGCCAGGCCGAAGCGGTACCACATCGGTTCGGTCTTGTAGTTGATGGCCATGCTGGAGTTGTCCTGCGGATCGTTCGGCACGCCGAACCCTTCCGCCGCAATCCCTTCCACCGGCCGACCATTGGCCCAGCGAATGTTCAAGGCTTTCTGCCAGACCATCGCAAAGTCGCGGTAGCTGGTTTGCCCAGGTGCGGTGACGGTGGCATTGACCTTGCGCGTGTCTTCCACCCAGGTGGCGCCCACCGGCAGGATGCTCATCGCCCCGGCCAGGCCCTTTTGCGACTGCTTGATCACGTCCGCCGGGGTGATGTTCAAGCCGCCGAACTCGATCGCCGTGGCATTGATGTTGTCGACATTGCGGCCCAGTTGAGTGATCGGTTTGCCTTCACGCTCCAGGTGGCCGGCGTAGTATTGGTAGGTACGGGTCGGGTAGGCCCCGCTGCTGCCGACACGCGGTGGCACGGTCTGGGTCGGGTTGGCGCCGACGTTGGTGCCGTCGGATTTGGTGATGTCGTACGCCAGCAGTTGCGCGTGCAGCCCCACGTGGCTCGACGGCCGCATCAGGTTGTTGCTGAAGGTGGTCGAACCGCTGCCGCTGTTACGATCGCGTTTGACCATGCCTTGCATCACCGCTGTCTGGGTCAGGTCCGGCATGACGCTGGGCAGCCGGTTTTCCAGGGTGATGTTGATGCAATCACCAGCCGCTGCGCGCAGCACCAGCGGTTCGACAGGCACACCGGGCTTGAGCTTGCCGGTGGTTGGGTCGAGGTCGGCCTTGCGCACATACAGGATTGCGGTCGGGTCATGCAGCGGCCCGCTTTGCCCACCAATGGTGATGGTTTCACCGTCTTCAGGGTCGGTGACGGTGACCTGGGGAATGCTCACAGTCCGCGAGTTGAACACCAGGGTGCCACCGGCTGGATTCAGCGGCCCGCCCACATGCTGTCCAAGCCCCGCCGGATCACCAATGGTCAGGCCGAGCGGATTGGTCAGAATGTCGTTGGCCAGCGCCGCGACCACTTCATAATTGCGTTGCGGAGTAGGCCGGGTGCCGATGCCATTGGGGTTGGCGCCATACCTTGGGCAAACGCCGTCGAAGGCCACGGTGTTGCGCATCCCCGTCGGCTTCGGATTGGTCGGCAAGGCAAACAGATCGTTGCGCTGGGTGGTGTAGTTGCGCATCACACCCCAGATCCCGCTCCAGTAGCCTTCAATCGAAGCGTCCATCGAGTACAGGTAATCCCCGGTGGTCGCAGCCGAACTGGACAGCATCGAGACCGGCGCAACGAAGCCCATCTGCTCGGAGATGCCGATCATCTGCGACGCGCGCCAGCCGGAGTTGGAGCTGTTGCCGAAACCGGAACCACTTTGCAGCCACTTCACGCCGTGCAGGGTGACGTTATGCTCCTCTTCGTGTCCGCCTGCATGCAACCGCAGCCGCACATTATCGCCGGTGTAGGTACGCAGCATCGGGGTGAACGGATCGCCAGGTTCGGCGCCGCCCTTGTTGATGTGCGGCGGGAACAGCGTGGTGCCGCCGGTGGGGCCGGTGGCCGAGGTGATCAGGTTCGGCGCCAGGTTCATCGCCGGGATCGCACGGTCGGTACGGCTTTGCATGGCGTACGCCAGGTCGCCGCCCAGGCCGTCGGCCTGCATGCCGCGCTTGCCGTCCGGGCCGACCTTGTTCGGGTCGTATACCCGCAGGGCCAGCGGTTCGTTACGGTAGTTGACGACGAACATGCCAGGGTCATCGACCGAGATGGCTTGCGGGCATGGCCGGCTCGGGCAACCCGGAAGTATCCCGCCCTGCACTTCGATAATACCGTCCAACAGGGTACTGGCGTTGTTGCGCACTGGTGGGTTGATCGCGTAGCGGAAGCTGTCGGCGGTGGCCGGGAAGCTTTGCGCATCGGGTTTACCGTCAGGTCCGGCGCCCACGTACACGCCGGCTTCGTAGGCGTGCTGGAAGTCGCTGTATTCGAGGAAGAACTCACGGAAACTGTCGTTCTTGCCGTCGCCATCGATGTCACCGGTAGAAATCACCGCTTGCCACGAAGTCGGCCCGCCGTCCTGGCGCCCGCCGCTGTACAACGGCTCGCCGGTTTCGGCGTGGAACCAGGTGGAACCGGCAGGTTCGGCCAGCACGGTGGCGTACAGGCCAATCTGTTGGTGCGTCGATGGGCCGAGGTGGTCGTGGGTAAAGATGGTGCCCAGGCCACGGTCGACGCCTTTGGCGTTGACCACAGGGTCGGCGAACCAGCGCTGCATCGCCGTACGCGCACCGACCCAATCGGCCCGGCCAAATTGACCGAAGTACGGGTGGTTCTTGGCTTTCGGGCAAGCCGGCGTGCCATCACGCGGGTCGCTGCCCTGGCACTGGTTGAACTCGCGGATGGCCTGGATGCGCTCTTGCACCGCGCCTGGGGAGAGTACGCCGTCTTCGTAGTTCCAGCCGTTGGACGAGCCATCGGCAGCCACCAGGTCCCACTTCGGCAGGTGAATGTGCTGGCCGATCACGTCGGTCGGCGTGCGCACCTGATAGTCGTCCATCTCATAGGTGGCCGGCACCAGGTTGGTTTGCTGGTACTGCACGCAGTCGAAGGTGTTCATGCGCATCACCAAAGGTTCTGGCGGACGCTGCTTGGTGATCACCGGCCAGGCGTCTTCCCAGAGCGCCAGGATGCGCGCTTGCGGGAAGTGGTAGCCAACCTTGTTGTACACCGCATCGAACTGGATGTTGGCCGCTTTGTAGATGCGCGGACGGTCGGCGGTGAAGCTCGAGGAGCCGATGAAAGACATGCCGTCGAGCCGCTCGCCGCTGTTGAATTCACCGGTGCCGGCGCTGCTGCTCAGGCGTTTCTGGCGGTCGTCCATGCACGGCTCGTAGAACGGCGCACCGGCCATCGGCAAGGCACCGTTGGTGCGGAAGGCCCGTGCCACGATTTGATTGCCCGGCAGCAGGGCGAAGCTTGGGTGGTCCTTCTTGGCGTGGAATGCCATGGCCGCCTGCTCGACTTCGGTGCCCTCTTCCGGCAGGTAAATCGGCTTGGCGCGGGTCACCGTCTTGGAGAAATCCAGTGACGTGGTAATGGTCTCGGCCTCGCCACCGGCAGACACGCCGTCCAGCGCATGGCGCCCCAAACCACCGTCCCAGCCACCGGACTGCGCCGGGTCAAGGTTGGCCCACAAGGCTTTGCCCGTCGCTTTCAAGGCCTGCGCCGTGGCGGCGTCGAGCATGTCCAGCGGCGGAGTCGGCGGGCGTTGACCGACCGAGCTTTCCATGCCGCCGATCCAGAATGGATAGCCAGGGTTTTTCAGCGTGCCATCGGCATTGCGGTTGGCTTCGCTGCGATCCACCAGCGCCAGGGAACCGATGGCCTGTGCACCACCGCTGCCGCCATGGTGCTCGCCGTCATCGTCGTCTTCTTCATCGTCGTCATCGTCGTTGGCGGCCACCAGGGTCTGGCCGATTTTCGGTACGACCGCAACTTTGCCGGGCATCGGTGCCATGGCTTTGCCGGGCAGCGGCACCACCGCCGGGATCGGCGTGCCGGCAACGATTTCGCCATCGGGCAAGGCGCGCGCGTCAGCAGCGGGTTTACCGCTGCGCAGGGCATAAGGCTCGCTGTGGAAACCGTCGGAGCCTTGTTGCGAGACTTCAAGCTTGGTGCCTTCTTCAAACACGTCGTGCACCCGCCACATGGCCCACATGCCCTGGGCGAAGTGCGGGTAAAAGTGGCAGTGATAGATCGCATCGCCCGCTACACGGTTGCGGTTGCCCGAACCGCCGTTGGCAATTTCATAGGTGTAGCCTGCACCCGCGCCGATGCCCTGGGCGTCCACATAGTCGGAATTGTCATCGTTGGGGTTGAACAGCCACTGATGCCCGTGCAGGTGGAAGATGTGCTGTTCATGGCCGTTGTGGGTGTTGCGGAACTTGACGAAGTCACCGATATAGCTGTGGCTGACGTTGGACGGCTCTGATGGATACAGCGCCATGGTCGCCTTGACGCCCACCTGATCGGCGTTCGGTGTCTGGCCGGGGGTAATGCCTTCCAGGCCGGCGTTAGCCGGTACGTCCACCAGCATCGCCACGTCGCCGACGGTGTGGGAACTAAGGAAGAACTCTTCGTAGGCGCAGGACAGGCAATCGTGCATCGGGCCTACGCCGAGACGGTTGGCCACGACTTCTGCACCCATGCCGCCAGAGCCGTAGTTGATCATGAACGAATCGCGGGTCGGCTCCAGCACATGGGCCATCACTGGGTCAGCCCAGTAAGCCGGGAAGGCCTGGGTCGCGGCGGTTTCATCCTGGAACTGCGAGGCGAAATCGCGGAATGGTTCCAGTCGATTGGGAAGCGCCGGGTTGCGTTTGCCCAAGGCTTCCAGTGGATAGGTCGAAGGCGGGAAGCTGCCATCGGCATTGCTGCCCATGACGATCGCGTCACTTTCGCTGGAAATGATTTCATTGCCGTCGACCATATTGATGATCGGCGTGCCGGCCTTGCCTTCACGGATCCACGGCTCGCGCTGCGGGTAACGCGCCTGGTAATCGACGATCGGCTGACCGGCCGGGGTGCGACCGGTGGTCGCCAGGCGCATTTCTTCTTCGGTCACGGTGTTGCGGTAAGTGCGCCCACCCTTGGGCACCACCACGACCTGGCCGAACAGACCGTTGGCCACGTTGCCGGCCGCACCTTCGCCACCGAAGGTTGCGCCACGGCTGCTGGCGGCGAACACCCCTTCGCGTTCGGCATACAAGGTGTAGGAGCGGCTGGCACCCGGCGCGATCAAGCTGTTGGCATTGCGTCCGGTAAATGAAGCGATGTCATCGATGCTGTTGACTGCTTGCATGCCGTTGACCTGGAAACCGACATGGCGGTCGGCGACCTGTTCGTCGACCTTGAAGTTTTCGTTATTGCCGACCGGGATGCCTTCTTCCTCACCCTCCACTTCCTCGCCACCGTCGTGGGAACCGGGGTTGGCCTGATAGGCCAGCAGGTTCTGCAGGTTGATGGTCAGGCAGTCACCGGCGGCCACCCGCAGCACCAGCGGACGCGGACGCTTGTCGGGACGCAGCGACACCTTGCCCGGCACCGCCGCACCGCCCTGTGCCAGTGAGATGTCATGGTCATCGACCACATCGCGGCGCAGGGCGAACATCATGCCGTTGACGTTCTGCGCACCAAGGCGGTTGAACATCAGCGGCTGGTCCAGCGCCACGACGTTGGCCACCAGGTTGCGTTCACAACGTGCTGCCGCTTCGGCCAGCTCGATGCCGAACATCGATGCGGCCATCAACAGCCATGGAAGGACGGATGGAGCGTGAAAAATGCCGGTCATGATCACGGGCCTCACTGTGGGTGCTCACAGGAATAATTCTCGACAAAATCCTTTGAGCAATCTGTATGCCATAAAAATTCTTTATAACTATCAGTCAGTTAGAACAGCCATTTAATTCATCGGGGGATATTCCCCATTAATTCCCCACTTTTTTGCCGGGGCCACCATCCCCCAATGTTGGGGAAACCATCCCCTGTCTGCGATCACAACGGCGCATCGGCGGCCAGTCCCTGCAGACGCCGGTATTGGTTCAAGACGTTGGGCACATAACGCTGGGTTTCGGCGAATGGCGGGATCACCCCGCCACGGCTGATGACCGCCTGAGGCCCTGCGTTATAGGCGGCCACGGCGAGGGCGATGTCGTTGTCGAACAGGTTCATCAAGCGCTTGAGATATTTGGCCCCGCCCTGGATGTTGGCCTTGGGGTCGTAGACGTTTTTCACGCCCAACTCCCGGGCGGTGTCAGGCATCAGTTGCATCAACCCGCCTGCGCCTTTGGGCGATACGGCACCCGCGTCGTAGTGGGATTCGGCCTGGATCACCGCGTGCAGCAGCGCTGCGGGCAACTGGTTGTCCATGGCGGCCTTGGAGACCAGCTCGGCATAGGGTCGCGCGGCGATCATTTGCGGCTGCCGGTCGAGGCTGACCACCGCCGCCTCGACCTCACGGACCACCCGTTCATATTGGCGGCCGGGGCGATGGACGTTGGACAAGACGTAGTCGCCCTTGGCGTCCCTGGAAACGAAGACATCGGCCTGCGCAACGCCGGCCAGCAGCATCATGCCAAGCAATCCTGTGGTGAGAGTTTTCATTGTTCTACCTCCCCTGACCTGCCCCGAAAAATGGGGGTAATGCCCCAATTGCCGGTCGTGTAGCAGCCATACGCAAGCACTGTGCCGAAAGCGCCAGGGCCCGTGGCACGGGGAGTACAGAAGGATGCCCAAGCCTTTGTCCGCCATGTGCATGGCAATTGCATAAGCCTCTATCGCGACCCTTCTGCCGAATGTGTGAGGTCATCATGAAACAGCGACATGCTTTCGCCCTGCGCACGCAGCGCGGGTTCACATTGCTAGAACTGTTGGTGGTGCTGGTGGTGCTGGGGCTGTTGGCCGGCATCGTCGCGCCGAAGTATTTCGCGCAACTGGGCCGCTCCGAAGTGAAGGTGGCCAAGGCGCAAATAGAAGGCCTGGGCAAGGCCCTGGACCTGTACCGCCTGGAGGTCGGCCACTACCCGTCGACCGAGCAGGGTTTGCAGGCACTGGTCACCGCCCCCAGCGATGAAGCCCGCTGGACCGGCCCGTACTTGCAGAAAAAACTCCCGCAGGACCCGTGGGGCCGTAACTACACCTACCGCTACCCTGGTGAAAACGGCGAATACGACCTGCTGTCCATGGGCAAGGACGGTCAACCCGGCGGTGAAGGCGAAAACGCCGAAGTCACCAGTTGGCAATGATGGGGAATGGCGACCATGCGTTTTCACCTCAAGGCGGTAGGCAAGGCCGGTGTGGTTTCGATGACGGTCGAAGCGCCGGGCGACAGTGAAGCCCGGCGCATCGCCGAAGACCAAGGCCTGCGGGTGGTCAGCCTGCACGCCGAACGACACTGGCGGGCATTGCGCGTCAAGCAGCGTGAAACCTTCAACCTGGTGTTGTTCAGCCAGGAACTGACCACACTGCTCAATGCCGGCCTGCCGTTGATCGATGCGCTGGAAAGCCTGGCGGAAAAAGAGAATGCGCCGCAAGCCCGCAAGACCTTGAGCGAACTGGTGCGCCTGCTTTATGAAGGCAAATCGTTTTCCCAGGCATTGGCCCAACTGTCGGCGGTGTTCCCGCCGCTGTATGTGGCGTTGGTCCAGTCCAGTGAGAAAACCGGTGCCGTGGGCGATGCGCTGGGTCGATATGTCAGCTATCGCCAGCGCATGGACGAGGTTCGCCAGAAGATCGTCAGCGCGTCGATCTACCCCATGCTGTTGCTGGTGGTGGGTGGTGGCGTGGTGCTGTTCTTGATGGGTTATGTCGTGCCGCGCTTCAGCCTGGTGTTCGAAGGGCTGGGGTCGAACCTGCCGTGGCTGTCGCAGATCCTGATGAGCAGCGGGATGTTCCTGCACGCCCACCAAGGCGAATTCTTTGGCTCACTGGCGACGATCGTCATCGCCCTCGCCTTCCTCCAGCGCCAACCGGCCTTTCGTCGAGGCCTGGACCGCCTGATCGAAAAACTCCCGGCGGTGCACCAGCGCATCTTCATGTACGAATTGGCGCGCTTCTACCGTTCCCTGGGGATCCTGCTGCAAGGCGGCATTCCACTCGTCACCGCCATGGGCATGGTCCGCAACCTGCTCACCCCGGCCTCCCGATTGCGCCTGGACCAGGCCTGCGAACGGGTGCGCGAGGGGCAGTCGTTGTCGACGGCGCTGGAACTCAATCACCTGGTGACCCCGGTGTCCCTACGCCTGCTGCGCGCCGGCGAGCAGTCCGGCAACCTCGGACAGATGATGGAGCGCAGCGCCGACTTCTACGACGAAGAAATCAGCCGCTGGATCGAATGGTTCGTGCGCCTGTTCGAACCCTTGCTCATGACCTTCATCGGCCTGTTGATCGGGGTCATCGTGATTTTGATGTACATCCCGATATTCGAGCTGGCTTCCAGTATTCACTGAGCCCTCTGGGACGGGGCCTGGCGGTTTGTTGCAGGATTTATCAACGTTGCACCGAATAAAATTTCAAGTTGAGGTGTTAACCGACGTACCTACTGGATTTTCCCGACCGAACGAAGCAGCACGCGGCATGGTTTATCAACGTTGCAAATGAAAAAAGAAGACGGAGATCGATATGCACATGAACAAGCTTTTGTTGGCTGTGGCTATTGGCGCAGTTCTGTCAGCGTCTACCGTACTGATTCCGGACAACTTGTCGGGGGTTTCGAGCGCTCAAGCTAAAGAAGGCGGTAGTGGTGGCGGCGGCGGTGGCCACGGTGGAGGTGGAGGTGGAGGTCACGGCGGCGGCAGTGGCGGTGGCGGTGGCGGCGGTCACGGTGGAGGCAGTGGCGGTGGCGGTGGAGGTCACGGCGGCGGCAGTGGTGGGGGCGGCGGTGGCGGTCACGGTGGAGGCAGTGGTGGTGGCGGAGGCGGTCACGGTGGAGGCAGTGGTGGCAGCGGCGGTGGTAATGGCGGTGGCCACGGCGGCAATAGCGCCGGCAGCGGTCATGGCGGCAGTGACCATGCTTCGGGACATTCCGGCAGCACAGCCTCGAACTCCGGCCGCAGCGGCACCCATGCCGAACCGGGTGACGACCATGGCGTTCATCAGGCCGGGCATGACGACAAAGGCGTTCACCGCTCCGGCGAGGTAGGCGACGACCATGGCGTGCACCGTGCCGGCGAAGTCGGCGATGATCGCGGCCTGCATGCCGCCGGCGAGCCAGGTGACGATCGTGGCGTCCACGTCGGTGGCGAACCGGGTGACGACAAACGCGTCAACTGACCTGCTTCACCCCCTGTAGGAGCGAGCATGCTCGCGATAAACGTCCAGACAACGGGTGCATTCAGACAGCCCGCGTCATCGTTGACGTCCATCGCGAGCATGCTCGCTCCTACAAGGGGTCCAGGCGGTCACGCAAAAACTCGATCAACGCCTGCACCGGTCGCGACGTCTGACGATGCTGCGGATACACCGCCGACAACGTCAGCGGCAGCGGTTGAAACTCCTCCAGCACCGCCATCAGTCGCCCGTCCTTCAGAGCCGAACCGACAATAAACGTCGGCAAATAGGTAATCCCCATCCCGGCAATCGCCGCGTCCCTGAGCACCTCGCCATTGTTGACCCGCATGCGCCCGGTGACATTGACCAGCAGCGGCTTGCCCTGCCCTTCGAAGCGCCATTGCACCTGACGCCCGTGGCCATAAGGCAGGCAGTCATGATGGTGCAAATCATCGGGTTTGAGCGGCGTGCCGCGCTCCGCCAGGTAAGTCGGGCTTGCGCAATAGACACGCTGGACAGAGGCGATGCGCCGCGCGATCAGCGTCGAGTCTTCCAAGACTCCGATGCGCAATGCCAGGTCATAGCCTTCGCCGAGCAGATCCACCGGGCGATCGCTCAAGTCCACCTCCACGGTGACATCCCGATAGCGCTGCAAAAATTGCGGCAGCAGACACCCCAGGTGCGCCAGCGCAAACGACAGCGGCGCACTCACTCGCAGGGTGCCGCGCGGTTCGGTGGTCTGCCCGGCGATACCTTGCTCCACCTGCTCCACTTCACCGAGCAAGCGCAAGGCCGACTCGTAGTAACTCTGTCCCAGCGGCGTGACATCCAGCCGCCGGGTCGAGCGATTGAGCAGGCGCACGCCCAGTCGCTCCTCGAGTTGCATCAAGCGGCGGCTGACAAACTGCTTGGACAACCCCAGTTGATCGGCCGCCGCGGTGAAGCTGCCGGAGTCCATCACCTGGCAAAAAATTCGCATATCTTCGAACGGGTTCATTGTCATGCCTTTGGTTGACAGTCAGGCACTTTATAGCGACTTCTCCCCTTTTTATCACCCTACCGCATAACAATGTGGGAGCGAGCCTGCTCGCGAAGACGACAGGCCAGACACTGTTGCAGTGCTGTCTCTTCTACACCTCTGACGCTGCCGACGATGCCGG
>NZ_JBYTEO010000072.1:0-3808 GCF_058791355.1 Pseudomonas sp. EB271-G4-1 | reverse complement strand
CGACAGGCCAGACACTGTTGCAGTGTCTGTCAAACCGTTTTCGCGAGCAGGCTCGCTCCCACAAGGTTTAGCGTTTTGGCCGACGTTCTTACTTGGCGGTGAACGTGGTGTAGCTGTTGATCAGGTTGCGGTAGTTCGGCAGACGTTCGGACAGCAGGTTGGCCAGGCCTTCCATGTCGTTGCGCCAGTCGCCTTGCAGCTCGCAGGCCACGGAGAACCAGTTCAGCAGATGAGCACCGGCGGCCGACATGCGGGCCCAGGCAGCCTGCTGCACGGTGGTGTTGAAGGTGCCGGAAGCGTCCGTCACCACGAACACTTCAAAACCTTCGGCAATGGCCGACAGGGTCGGGAACGCCACGCACACGTCCGTTACCACGCCGGCGATGATCAGTTGCTTGCGACCGGTGGCCTTCACGGCCTTGACGAAGTCTTCGTTGTCCCAGGCGTTGATCTGGCCCGGACGGGCAATGAACGGCGCATCCGGGAACTGCGCCTTGAGCTCCGGCACGATCGGACCGTTAGGCCCTTTATCGAAACTGGTGGTGAGGATGGTCGGCAGCTTGAAGAACTTGGCGATGTCGCCCAGGGCCAGCACATTGTTCTTGAACTCGTTAGGCGAGAAATCCTGCACCAGCGAGATCAGGCCGGTCTGGTGATCAACCAGCAGCACAACAGCGTCGTCTTTGTTCAAGCGAGAGTACGGTACGTTGCTCATGAATAAACTCCTTGGTGGATGGTTGTCGCTTGCTGCGCGCGACCAGTAGGTCGGCGCTTATGGGTATTCGTCAAAAAGCAAAGCACGAGCAGCCGAAGGCGCCCCAGAAACCGGCAAAATCACTGACGGGTGCATTCGACAGACGCGCCCGTTCATGGCTGTGCGAGTGCACCGCACAAGGACCGCTGCACTGGTGAACCTGCGCCTGCAGAGGCGAGTTCGGCCGCCAGTGCCCCGGTACTTTGACCACCGGCGACCAGTCCGGCAGCACCGGCACGCTGGCAGGTCCCAGCTTCTCGAAATCCCCGGCGGCATACACCACCTTGCCGCCGACCACGGTCAGTACCGACTCGATCCATTTGATCGCTTCTTCCTCGACGCTGAAAAAGTCCGCGCTCAATGCAGCCACGTCCGCCAGTTGTCCAACCTTGATCTGGCCTTTCTTGCCCTGCTCGGAGGAAAACCAGGCGCTGCCATGGGTGAACAGTTCCAGCGCAGTCTGTCGCGACAAGCCCTCGGCGTGCAACGCCAGGCCACCGACGGTGCGACCGCTGACCATCCAGTACAACGAGGTCCAGGGGTTGTAGCTCGACACCCGCGTCGCGTCGGTACCGGCACCGACCGGCACACCTTCGGCCAACATGCGCTGGATCGGTGGCGTGGCTTCGGCCGCCTTGGCACCGTAGCGCTCGACGAAATATTCGCCCTGGAACGCCATGCGATCCTGGATCGCGATGCCGCCACCCAACGCCCTCACCCGCTCGATGTTGCGGGGGGTGATGGTTTCGGCGTGGTCGAAAAACCACGGCAAACCGTTGAACGGAATGTCACGGTTGACCTTCTCGAACACGTCGAGCATGCGGCTGATGGATTCGTCGTAGGTGGCGTGCAAACGGAACGGCCAGCGCTGCTCGACCAGATGGCGCACCACCGGCTCGAGTTCGTCTTCCATGCTTTGCGGCAGGTCTGGGCGCGGTTCGAGGAAGTCCTCGAAATCCGCCGCCGAAAATACCAGCATTTCCCCGGCGCCGTTGTGCCGCAGGTAGTCGTCGCCCTGATGCAACTTGACGCTGCCGGTCCAGTTCTGGAAATCCGCCAGCTCTTCCTTCGGTTTCTGGGTAAACAGGTTGTAGGCGATGCGAATGGTCAACTGCTGGTCCTTGGCCAACTGCTCGATCACCTGATAGTCGTCCGGATAATTCTGGAAACCACCGCCGGCATCGATGGCGCTGGTCAGTCCCAGGCGATTGAGTTCGCGCATGAACTGGCGCGTCGAGTTGACCTGATACTCCAGTGGCAACTTCGGCCCCTTGGCCAGCGTCGAGTACAAAATCATCGCGTTGGGGCGCGCCACCAGCATGCCGGTGGGGTTGCCATTGGCGTCGCGCACAATCTCGCCACCCGGCGGGTTCGGCGTATCGCGGGTGTAGCCGGCAACCCGCAGCGCCGCACGGTTGAGCAAGGCGCGGTCGTACAAATGCAGGACGAACACCGGGGTATCGGGCGCGGCCTGGTTAAGCTCTTCGAGCGTCGGCATGCGCTTTTCGGCGAACTGGAATTCATTCCAGCCCCCGACCACCCGCACCCATTGCGGCGTTGGCGTCCGGTCGGCCTGTTCCTTGAGCATGCGCAGCGCATCGGCCAGCGACGGCACACCTTCCCAGCGCAGTTCGAGGTTGTAGTTCAAGCCGCCACGGATCAGGTGCAAGTGCGAGTCGTTGAGCCCGGGAATCACGCAACGGCCCTTGAGGTCGATCACTTGCGTGCCCGAGCCACGCAATGCCATGGCCTCGGCATCGCTCCCCACGGCGACAAAGCGGCCATCACGGATGGCTACCGCACTGGCGTGTGGGTTCTCTCGGTCGACGGTATGAAATTGGCCATTGAACAGAATCAGATCGGCGTTCATCGCGTTTCCTTGGGCGAAGTGGATGAGGACAGCCAGGGCGCGAACAAGCGCGTCGCCATCGGCATGAACAGGTACACCACCGACAGCACGATGGTCAGGGTGATCAGGAATGTCGCGACCACGTATTGGGAGAGAAAAGCGTTGAGTTGCAACAACGGCCCCCAGAGCAACGGCACCAGCAAGGTATGCGGCAGAATCACCAACAGCGTGACCACGGCCTGCTTCCAGCGCGGCGGCGGCGAGCCCGTCTCGGCCTGCGGGGCGAACCAGAATTCGTTGACCGGATTGACCTCGGTCTGGTCGCCGTCGGCCAGCATCGGCGTGGCTTCTTTGACCAGCGCCTGGCGTTGCGGCGAATCGAGCCAGCGCTGCATCGCGCTGGGGGAACAAAAACGCAAGACGCAGGTGTACATGTCGAGGCCGGCGTTCTTGCCGCGCATCACATCCACACCCAAGTGCCCTTCCTGCTGTCCGGCGACACTGACAATATTGCGCAGCCAAGCCTCGTAGGGCACTTCAAAACCGGCTTTGACCCGGTGTTTGATAACCAGGGTCACGACCTCCTCGAAAGGCGAGTCGGGCACGTTGGAATCAGGCATGACGCAGGGCTCCGGCGAAACGATAGGGGGGGCGAACAGACAACCACGGGAGCTGATCACCGCTATTGAGTTGGATAGTGCCGTTGCGGAGAAGAAAAAAATTGAATGTACGTGCTGTCTTTGCGAGGGGGACGCGCAGCCACGGGACAACAGGGGTCGTTGTGGGCGCGCGCTTGCTCGCGATGGCGCAGCGTGTCAGTGAATATAGCTGTTGAATGACGAACCGCATTCGCGAGCAGGCTCGCTCCCACAGAGGGTACGTGTACATCTGCAGGAAACAGGTCAGCTGTAAGGTCGCCTTCGCAGGCAAGCCAGCTCCCACAGGGGGTGGGTACAACTGCTAGATATATTCCGGCTGGCAGGCCGCCTTCGCGAGCAGGCTCGCTCCCACAGAGGGTACGTGTACATCTGCAGGAAACAGGTCGGCTGAAAGGTCGCCTTCGCTGGCAAGCCAGCTCCCACAGGGGGTGGGTACAACTGCCAGATATATTCCGGCTGGCAGGCCGCCTTCGCGAGCAGGCTCGCTTGTATGGTAGGACTTGAAGGGAGGAGGAGGGACAAGGCTCGATTCTGACTGTTGACGCA
>NZ_JBYTEO010000071.1:0-32398 GCF_058791355.1 Pseudomonas sp. EB271-G4-1 | reverse complement strand
GGCGACAGCACATCCAGAATGGATGTCGACTGAACCACCGCTTTCGCGAGCAGGCTCGCTCCCACAGTGGTTGCCGATGTAGTTCAAGCCACCGCCGGCCGGGCGATCTGTTGTTGCGCCAGGCCGATGAACGCGCTCATCGCCGAGGTGATCATCGTGTCGTTGCGGCGGATGAACACCGTGGAGACATTGGCGAATTCCGCTGGCAGGGTGTGGCAGCGGATGGCATGGCGCACGCTGCAGTTTTCTGCGATGGCCTTGGGCAACAGGGTCACGCCCATGCCCGCCGCCACGCACGACAGGATGCCGTCGAGCGTGCCCAGTTCCATGATCTGGTTGGGCACAAGACCCACCTGGTAGAACCAGTTCTCCAGGGTCGAGCGATAGAAGCAGCCGGTGCGGAACACCAGCACGGTCTGCTGGGGCATTTTCTCGATCAACGCCGGCAACGTTTCGAACTGGCTGCTGCTGACCAGCACCAACTCTTCGCAAAACACCTCTTCCTGGGCCAGCGCCGAGTTCTGGTGAAAGCCGCCGACGAAGGCACCGTCGAGGCGATGGGCTTCAATGGCCTTGATCAACTCGACCGTGGTGCCGGTGAGCAACGACAACTGCACGTCGGGATACTGCTCGCGGTAGCGGGTCAGCACTTGCGGCAAGCGAATGGCAGCGGTGGTCTCCATCGAGCCGAGCCTGAGCAGGCCGCTCGGGCTGCCGGTGTCCATCAGGGCGCTGCGGCTCTCGTCGGTGAGTTGCAGGATGCGCCGCGCATAACCGAGAAAGGTCTCGCCCGCCGAGGTGAGTACCACGCCTGATTTCTTGCGGATGAACAGTTCGCGATTGAGTTCGGCTTCCAGTTCCTTGACGCGCATGGTGACGTTGGACTGCACGGTATTCACCTGCAACGCGGCGGCGGTGAAGCTGCCCAGTTCGGCCACGGCGCAGAAAATCTTCAGTTGGCGCATTTCCATTTGTTGTCACCATCTATCAGTAGAAGTGATCGCAGACATGCTTAACGATCACTTTACGGCCATTTCTGGTGATTAGTAAAGTGACTAAAACCCCCTGATGAGTGAAGGTCGGCCCATGACACTGATTTCGACAATCGACCATGTCTTCGCTGGAGGCCTGGCGGTATTGCAGCCTGAAGGGCAGCGCACGGGCATCTTCAAGCAACGCCAGGCAGGCCCGGTGCGCGTGGAGTTACAGGGGATCGTCGGCGACCAGCACGGCGACACCCGGGTGCACGGCGGGCCGGAAAAAGCCGTGCATCAGTATGCGGCGCAAAACTACCAGCGTCTGGCGCAGGCCTTTGCGCCCAGTGCCGCGCATCTGGTCGCGGGGAGCCTGGGGGAGAACATTTGCGCATTCGGGCTTTCGGAGCTCAACGTGCACATCGGCGACGTGTTCCGCATCGGCAGCAGCTTGCTGCAGGTCTCCCAGCCGCGCAGTCCCTGCTGGAAGATCAACCATCGTTTCGATGCCGAGCACATGTCGATGTTCGTCGCCCGGGAACGAATCACCGGCTGGTATTACCGGGTGCTCGAGCCGGGCTGGCTGCAAGCGGGGGACCGCATTGAATTGCTGGAACGGCATAACGAACGGTTTTCCATCGACCAGTTCTGGCAGGTGCAATTGGCGCACCGGCCGCTGATCGACGATTTGCTCGCGCTGGCGGACAGCGTCGGCCTGGCCGCGGACTGGAAGCGCCGCCTGGGCGAGCGGGCGAAATGGCTGCTTCATAAAATATGATCCATAAGATCATTAATCATCATTTTACATGATTTGTCGGCGGGCCTACCTTGGGCATGTCGGGTGCGCTCAACGCCCCGGCCTGACAACAACAAGAGATGGCTCTTATCCACCACCAGGGGACAACCCGCCATGAGTACCCAGCCTGCAGACATCGCACACTACATTCACGGTCGCCTGACACCCGGCACTTCCAGTCGCTCGCAGCACGTCACCAACCCCGCCACTGGTGTGGTGATCGGCAAGGTGGCCCTGGCCAGCGCCTCGGACGTCGACGCCGCGGTGGAGTCGGCCGCCGCCGCCTTTCCCGCCTGGTCGGCGACACCGCCGCTGCGCCGCGCGCGCATTCTGTTCAAGTTCCTCGCGCTGCTCAACGAGCACCGCGACACCCTGGCCCGGATGATCACCACCGAACATGGCAAGGTCTTCACCGATGCCCAGGGCGAAGTGACGCGCGGCATCGAGGTTGTCGAGTTCGCTTGCGGCATCCCGCAATTGCTCAAGGGCGACTACACCGAGCAAGTCTCGACCAACATCGATAACTGGACCCTGCGCCAGTCCCTGGGCGTGGTGGCCGGTATCACGCCCTTCAACTTCCCGGTGATGGTGCCGATGTGGATGTTTCCGGTGGCCATCGCCTGCGGCAACACCTTCGTGCTCAAGCCGAGCCCGATCGATCCTTCGCCCTCGCTGCTGATCGCCGAGTTGTTCAAGGAAGCCGGGTTGCCGGACGGTGTGTTCAACGTGGTGCAGGGCGATAAGGAAGCGGTGGATGCGCTGCTCGATCACCCTGAAGTCAAGGCCGTGAGCTTTGTCGGCTCCACGCCAATCGCCAACTACATCTACGAGACCGGTGCTCGCCACGGCAAGCGTGTGCAGGCGTTGGGCGGGGCGAAGAACCACATGGTGGTGATGCCTGATGCCGACGTCGAGCAGGTGGTCGATGCGCTGATCGGGGCGGCTTTCGGTTCTGCCGGCGAGCGCTGCATGGCGATCTCGGTGGCGGTGTTTGTCGGTGATGTGGCCGACAAGGTCATCCCCAAACTGGTGGAACGCACCCGCACGCTGAAGATCCTCGAGGGCATGAACCTGGCCGCCGAAATGGGCCCAATCGTTTCGCGCGTGGCGCACCAGCGCATCACCGGCTACATCGAGCAAGGCATCGCTGAAGGCGCCGAGATGCTGGTCGACGGCCGTGACTTCGATGGCTCGCAGGCCGGCGCCGATTGCGCTGGGGGCTTCTGGCTCGGTGGCACAATATTCGACCATGTCACCCCCGCGATGAAGATCTACCAGGAGGAAATCTTCGGTCCGGTGCTGGCGTGCATGCGGGTCAAGGATTTCGCCGAGGCGGTCGATCTGGTCAATGCCCACGAATTCGGCAACGGCACCGCGTGCTACACACGCGACGGTCATATCGCCCGTGAATTCGCGACCCGCATCCAGGTAGGCATGGTCGGCATCAACGTGCCGATTCCGGTGCCGATGGCGTGGCACGGCTTCGGTGGCTGGAAGCGCTCGCTGTTCGGTGACATGCACGCCTATGGCGAAGAGGGCGTGCGTTTCTACACCAAACAGAAATCGGTCATGCAGCGCTGGCCGAACAGCATTGCCAAGGGCGCCGAGTTTGCCATGCCGACCTCCAAGTAGACCTTCACGCGCTTTCGGGTTGGAGGGTGTGCAGGCGCGGGCTTGCACGCTGTCCATTGTCCCAGGGGGCGGCTGTGCCTTTTCTCAACGGCGGCTTGCTCCCATTTTCTTGCCCAAGGTAAACCGCGATGCCATTGCTCAAGTTCGACATCATTCAAGGCCGTAGCGACGAACAGCTGCGCACTTTGCTGGAGGTGGCGCATCAGGCCATGGTCCAGGCGTTCGAGGTGCCCGCCAGTGATCGCTACCAGAGCGTGACGCAACACCGGCCGGGGGAGTTGGTACTGCACGACACGGGGTTGGGTTACTCGCGATCGGACAATGTGGTGTTGCTGACGCTGATTTCGCGTCCGCGCCCCCAGCAGCAAAAAGTCGCGTTCTACCGCTTGCTGGCCGAGCAGCTGCACGCCGAGTGCGGCCTGTCGCCTGACGACCTGATCGTTTCACTGGTGGAGAACACCGACGCGGACTGGTCGTTCGGTCGTGGCCGCGCGCAATTTCTGACTGCAGAGCTCTAGCGTTCACTTTCATTCATCAGGCCCAGGTGCTGCCATGTCCAATCCACTGTTGTCCCTATTGAACATCCAATGGCCGATCATTCAGGCGCCGATGGTGGGCGTCTCCACACCCCGTCTTGCGGCGGCGGTGTCCAATGCTGGCGGGCTGGGTTCCATCGGCATTGGCGCGAGCAACGTCGAGCAGGCGCGGGCCCTGCTGCGCGAGACGGCGGCGCATACCGACAAACCCTTCAATGTGAATGTGTTCTGTCACCAGCCGGCTGTCCGGGACACCTTGCGGGAATCCAGGTGGTTGCAATTTCTGGCAGGGTTTTTCGCCGAGTTTGGCGCCGAGACACCGGTGTCGCTGCGGGAAATCTACACCTCGTTCGTCGAGGATGCCGACATGCTGCAGATGCTGCTGGAAGAAAAACCGGCGGTGGTCAGCTTCCATTTTGGCCTGCCGCCACAACCGGCCATCGATGCACTCAAGGCCGCTGGCATTCTGCTGCTGTGTTCCGTGACCAGCCTTGCCGAAGCGTTGGCGGCGCAGGACGCGGGGGTGCATGCCCTGGTGGCACAGGGTTACGAGGCGGGTGGGCATCGCGGGGTCTTCGATCCGCGGCAGGATTTGCAGATGGGCACCTGCGCTTTGGTGCGTGTACTGGTCGATGCTTGTCGTCTGCCATTGATTGCCGCGGGCGGCATCATGGACGGCGCAGGCATTAACGCGGTCATGCGGTTGGGCGCCAGTGCCGCGCAGTTAGGCACGGCATTCATTCTCTGCCCGGAATCGTCGGCGAACGGTGCCTACCGCGAAGCGCTCAAAGGCCCGCGCGCGCATCAGACGCACGTCACCAGCGTCATTTCCGGCCGCCCGGCCCGGGGCATGGTCAATCGCAACTTCACCAGCCTCGAAGGGGCAGGCATCGAAATGCCGGACTACCCGCTCACCTATGACGCCAACAAGGCGCTTAATGCCGCGGCAGCGGCTCGGGCCAATAGCGATTTCGCCGTACAATGGGCTGGGCAGGGGGCACCATTGGCTCGGGAACTGCCGGCCGCGGCGTTGGTGAAGCTGCTCGCGGCCGAGATGCAATCCTGAGTGCGGGCTTGTCATGGTTTTGTTGTAACTTGGGCGCCGGGACTGAATCGGTTTGCAAGGGAAGAACCATGACATTGATGGCCGAAAAACTGGTTGGCATCGCAATGACCAACCCGATCAACGTGCAATTGACCTCACGCTTGCCAGCGCTTGGACTTGATCAATGCATGCTCACGGCAGGTTGCCTGTTCCAGGCGGTATGGAATCAAAAGGCACAACGAGATCCTGGCTGGGGCATCAAGGATTACGACGTTTTCTACTTTGACCCCGACCTGTCCTGGGAGGCCGAGAACGAGGTTATCCATCGGGCTCAACGGCTCCTGCAGGATCTTGGGGTCAACGTCGAGTTCAAGAACCAGGCACGCGTGCACCTTTGGTACAGTCAGCGCTTTGGCGGGACTTACCCCAGGCTTGAATCGGCCAGGGACGGGATTGATCGCTACCTGGTGGCGGGTACTTGTATCGGCCTGGATGTTGTCACCGGCGAGGTCTATGCCCCCTATGGCCTGGAGGACTTGGACGATGGTGTGTTGCGCATCAATCCGGCAAACCCCAGGCCTGACTTGTTTGAGCAGAAGGCGAAGAGTTATCAGGTTCGCTGGCCATGGTTGAAGGTCGTGTAAGGCTTGCCTGTCCGCGTTGTGATCGATGATGGTTCCCACGCTCTGCGTCAATGTTGCGCACGGCTCAGGTCATGCGTCGTCAGCGGAACGCGGAGCGTCCCTGGCGGCGTTCCCACGCAGAGCGTGGGAACGATCAACGTGTTCGCTTGAAATCAGGCCGCCTCGCTTTGCTTTTGATCGCGAGCGCCCCGTTAAACCACGATGGCCCATCGCGACGCCCCCTGTAGGAGCGAGCATGTCGAATCGTCGCACCGTCGCGATGGAGGTCAACGATGACGCGGGAAGCCTGACACCCCGGGGAGCTCTCAGGTTTTTCGCGAGCGAGCTCGCTCCTGCAGAAAGGGCGAAACCATAAGCAGCCGTTACCGTAGCAATGGATATGTACGCCAAAAGAATCCAGCAAAAATAGCCTGGGTGGTTTCTCCCATCGAGTGCCGTCAGGCTACAAAGGCCGATACCTGGACGAGGTTGTTGTCCTGGGCTGCCGCAACAAGGTGCAAAGGCACATGCGGTTGCTCGACGGGGGAGGAGATTTCAATGCTTCCCACAATATGCACTTGTCGCTCGCTCAGTCCGGTCGACTCTAGTTCCTTTGCCTTAGCCATTCTCGCGTGGTTCGCTGCGATTTCGTTGAGAGTTGACACGTTACATCTCCGGTGACTGACCAAGCGTTTTGCTGGAGTCCTTTAGCGTTGATTGGATGGCCATCGCGTCAGTTTTATGTCGTTCGCGATGGCTAACGCGGGCCGGTGCAATCCCCACGCCAGAGAAGGCCGGGATTACCCCTGGCGATTTCATTTGCGACGAAAGGTTATCGGCCTCGGGTTAAAACACGATGCCGAGCTTTACGCCGTACTCGTCCCGGGTCTGCTTATCGAAGTCGGTTAGCTGAAATTGACCGTCCAGGTCGTATTTGAAGCGGTTGTAGTAAAGGCTGGCAATCACCGGAATCGATCCCTCCTGGTTGAACAGCCAGCTCAGTTCGACAAATGGATTGGTGGTGTCCTTGAGGTCCTGTTCCTCGCTGTCCACGTTGTGGATTTCCAGCTGCGCATTTCCGTTGATGACCTTGCGAACGCCAGCTTCCAGGCGCAAGGTTGAGGTGCTGAAGGCGTGGTTGTAGCCGGCTGCGACTTTAGCGAAGGGAGTGCGATTGGTGAGATTGATGTCGTACTTGTTGAAATCCGGGTCATAACGATTCCACTTATAGCCTGCTCCGATCAAAACGTCGAAAAAATTCTCGGCATCCAGGGCCATCCTCCAGCCCAGGTCCAGGTCGGCCTGGCCATCGGTGACGCGTTGATGCTTTTCTTCGGAGTACTGCCCGGTGATTTCTGCCTGATACACAAGGCCGCCCCGGCCCGTCATCTTGTTGCCGAAGTTGAGGAACAGTCCTGCTTCGGGAATATGCTCGGAACTGCTGGTCCTGCGGCCTGTAAACTCCAGCTCGCTGTAGCTTCCCAGCAGGCCGACGGAAAAAACAGGGTTTTCAGAAGGTGTTGCGCCAGCGAATGAGGGGGCGACGCCCGCCAGGAGGGAGGTGACAACAGCAGCAAGACTGGTTCTATTCATGAGAACTCCATCAGCGTACTAGGGTCCGTGACGGACCTGTCACTAACAACAATAGTCGGTTTTGGTATAACGTATGACCGGTCGTCGGCGAGTTCTCGAAAAAGATGGCAATTGGCCTTGGTGTCATCTTTTTGTCGTCCATGGGTGCGACTTTGCGGAGTTGCCGTGCGGATCCTTGTCCGACGAACTGCACTTCTGCTCTTTCGATATGTGGCCAGTGCGGGCACAATGCGCATCCTTTTTTTGGCTGGCCTTGCCGGAGGCCTCGAAATGATCAAAACGCCGTACTACCTCATCGATAAGCAAAAGCTGCTGGGCAACATGGAAAAGATTGCCTACGTGCGCGAGCAGTCCGGGGCCAAGGCCCTGCTGGCACTCAAGTGCTTCGCCACCTGGTCGGTGTTTGACCTGATGCAGCAATACATGGATGGCACCACGTCGTCGTCGCTCTACGAACTCAAGCTCGGTCGGCAGAAGTTCGCTGGCGAGACTCACGCCTACAGCGTCGCCTGGGCCGATGACGAAATCGAGGAGATGCTCGACAACTGCGACAAGATCATCTTCAACTCCATCGGCCAGTTGCAGCGCTACACGCAAGCGTCTGAAGGCAAGGTCCGTGGCCTGCGGGTCAATCCGCAGGTGAGCAGCTCCGATTACCTGTTGGCCGACCCGGCACGGCCGTTCAGCCGCCTGGGCGAGTGGGACCCGGTGAAGATCGAGCAGGTCATCGAGCAGATTTCCGGCTTCATGTTCCACAACAACTGTGAGAACGGTGACTTCGGCCTGTTCGACGACATGCTGTGCACCATCGAAGAGCGTTTCGGTCATTTGCTGCACAAGGTCGAGTGGGTCAGCCTCGGTGGCGGTATTCACTTCACCGGCGAAGGCTACGCGCTGGATGAGTTCTGCGCACGCCTCAAGGCGTTTTCGCAAAAGTACGGCGTGCAGGTCTACCTGGAACCGGGCGAAGCGGCGATCACCCAGAGTGCGTCGCTGGAAGTCACCGTGCTGGACACTCTCTACAACGGCAAGCACCTGGCGGTCGTGGACAGCTCTATCGAAGCCCACATGCTCGACCTGCTGATCTACCGCCTGAACGCCAAGCTGGCCCCGAGCGCGGGTGAGCACACCTACATGGTGTGCGGCAAATCCTGCCTGGCCGGCGATATTTTCGGTGAGTACCAGTTCGATCGTCCGCTGGCCATCGGCGACCGCCTGTCGTTCGTCGACGCCGCGGGCTACACCATGGTCAAGAAGAACTGGTTCAACGGCCTGAAGATGCCGTCCATCGTAGTGAAACACCTCGACGGTACTGTCGAGGTGGTTCGTGAGTTCGGTTACAACGACTATATGTCCAGCCTCTCGTAAGCTGGCTGAGAAGGAGAGAGAGAAAAATTGAAGAAGAACGTACTTATCATTGGTGCAGGAGGTGTCGCCAAGGTGGTGGCCCACAAGTGCGCGCAGCACAACGACGAGCTCGGTCGTATTGCTATCGCGTCGCGCAACATCTCCAAATGCCAGGCCATCATCGACAGCGTCAAGGCCAAGGGCAGCCTCAAACAGCCCGCTGAAATCAAGGCATTCACCCTCAATGCCCTGGACGTCGAGGCGACCAAGACGCTGATTCGTGAAACCGAATCGCAGATCGTCATCAACGTCGGCTCCGCTTTCCTCAACATGTCGGTGCTGCGTGCCTGCATCGATACCGGCGCGGCCTACCTGGACACCGCCATCCACGAAGAGCCAGGCAAGATCTGCGAGACGCCACCCTGGTATGGCAACTACGAGTGGAAGCACCTCGAGGAATGCCAGCAGAAGAACGTCACCGCCATCCTCGGCGTGGGCTTCGACCCGGGTGTGGTCAATGCCTATGCGGCACTGGCCCAACAACAGTATTTCGACAGCATTGATTCGATCGATATTCTCGACGTCAATGCCGGTTCCCATGGCAAATATTTCGCCACCAATTTCGATCCGGAAATCAATTTCCGCGAGTTCACCGGGCAGGTGTGGAGCTGGCAGGACAGCCAGTGGACCAGCAACACCATGTTCGAAGTCAAGCGCACCGACGACCTGCCGGTAGTCGGTTCGCAGAACCTGTACCTGACCGGTCACGATGAAGTGCACTCGCTGTCGAAGAACCTCGGCGTGCCTAACGTACGTTTCTGGATGAGCTTCGGCGAGCACTACATCAATGTGTTCACCGTGCTCAAGAACCTCGGCCTGCTTTCCGAGCAACCGGTCAAGACCGCTGAAGGCCTGGAAGTCGTGCCGCTCAAGGTGGTCAAGGCCGTGCTGCCTGATCCGAGCTCGCTGGCGCCTGGCTACACCGGCAAGACTTGTATCGGTGACCTGGTCAAGGGCACCAAGGATGGCCAGCCGCGCGAAGTGTTCATCTACAACGTTGCGGACCACGAGCAAGCTTTTGCCGAAACCGACAGCCAGGGCATTTCCTACACCGCTGGTGTACCACCAGTGGCTGCAGCCCTGCTGGTAGCCCGTGGCGAGTGGGACGTGCAGCGCATGGTCAACGTCGAGGAGCTGCCAGCCGAGGCGTTCCTCAAGGCGCTGGACGTGATGGGCCTGCCGACCCGCATCAAGGACGAGCACGGTGACCGTGCGTGGGACTGCAACGCCTGATTCCAGGCACTTTGTGGGAGCGAGCCTGCTCGCGATGGACTGACGAGCGCTGCGTTTATTCAGTAAACCAGCGTCATCGTTAACGACCATCGCGAGCAGCCTCGCTCCCACATTGGATCAACTGCGCAGATTCGATCAGTGGCGATCCAGCCACACCGTCTGTGCATTGCAGAATTCGCGCACGCCAAAGTGCGAAAGCTCACGGCCGAACCCGCTTTTCTTCACGCCACCGAAGGTCACGCGCGGGTCACTGGCGCAGTAGCCATTGATGAAGACCCCACCGGTTTCCAGTTCGCTGGCCATCTGCTGGGCCTGCTCGACATTGCCGGTATAGACGGTAGCCGCCAGACCGAACTCACTGTCGTTTGCCAGTTCCAGCGCATGCGCTGCGTCACGAGCGGTGATGATCGAAGCGACCGGGCCAAACAGCTCCTGTTTGAATGAAGTCATCTGGTCAGTGACACCCGCCAGCACCGTAGGCTCATAGAAGTTGCCCGGGCCTTGGGCTTTCTTGCCGCCCAGCAACAAGGTCGCGCCTTCCTCCAGGGTGTCGCGCACCTGTTGATCCAGTTCATCGCGCAGATCGAAGCGGGCCATCGGGCCGATGTACGTCTCGGCGGACAGTGGATCACCGACCACCAGTTTGCGCGTGGCGTCGACAAAGCGCCGGGTGAATTCCTCGACTACGCCTTGCTCGACGATCAGCCGCTTGGCGGCCGCACAGACTTGCCCGGTGTTCTGGTAGCGACCGATCACGGCCGCCTGGACGGCGTCGTCGAGGTTGGCATCATTGAGCACGATGAATGGATCGGAACCACCCAGTTCCAGCACGCACTTCTTCAGTGCCGCACCCGCCTGGGCGCCGATGGCCATGCCGGCTCGCACACTGCCGGTCAAGGTGACGGCGGCGATGCGTGGGTCGGCGATCGCCTTGGAAACGCCGTCGGGCGTGACGTTGATGACCTCGAAGACGCCTTCGGCAAAACCCGCCTGCTTGAAGGCGTCCAGCAGCAGGTAGGCACTGCCCATCACATTGGGCGCGTGCTTGAGCACGTAGGTATTGCCGGCCAGCAGGGTCGGGACCGCACCGCGCAGCACTTGCCAGATCGGGAAGTTCCACGGCATGACCGCGAGGATCGGGCCCAGCGGGCGATATTCGATGCGCGCCTTGTTGCCTTCGACCAGGGTGGGTTCAGCACTGAGCATGGCCGGCCCGTGTTCGGCATACCAGTCGCAGAGCTGCGCACATTTTTCGATTTCACCGCGGGCCTGGGCGATCGGCTTGCCCATTTCCAGGGTAATCATGGTGGCCATGGCCTGGGCGTTGTCGCGCAATGCCTGGCCAAGGGCAATCAATCGTTGCACGCGTTGTGCAACCGGCTCGCGGCGCCAGGCGCGGAACCCGTTGGCGGAGCGCGACAGGGCCGCGTCCATTGCCGCTGCGGATTCGAAAGGATAGTGGCCGATCTGTTCACCGGTCGCCGGGTTGATCGAAATGGCGTGGGTAAGGCTGGATATGTTGGTCATGGCACCGTCCTGCGGGGTAAGAATGGGCTCAGGTTACGGTGCTGTATGTTTTCTTGAAACTGAATAATAATGAGCGTCTTGTTCACGTTTGGAGAATGAATTGGACCTGGTTCAGCTCGAGATTTTCAAGGCTGTCGCCGAGCACGGCAGCATCAGCGTCGCCGCGCAGCACATTCATCGGGTGCCTTCGAACCTGACCACGCGGATCAAGCAACTGGAGCAGGATCTGGGTGTCGACCTGTTTATCCGCGAAAAAAGCCGCCTGCGCCTGTCGCCAGCCGGCTGGAGCTTCCTCGACTACGCCCGACGGATTCTCGACCTGGTCCAGGAGGCCCGCGCCACGGTGGCCGGCGAAGAACCCCAGGGTACATTTCCCCTGGGATCCCTAGAGAGCACCGCAGCAGTGCGGATTCCCGAACTGTTGGCAGCCTATAACCAGCAGTACGCCAAGGTTGAACTGGACCTGTCCACCGGACCTTCCGGGACCATGATCGACGGGGTGCTGGCGGGCCGCCTGACCGCCGCGTTTGTCGATGGCCCGGTGCTGCACCCGGCGCTGGAAGGCGTACCGGCATTCGAAGAAGAAATGGTGCTGATTGCACCGCTCAACCACAGCCCGATCCATCGCGCTCAGGACGTGAACGGCGAAAATATCTACGCCTTCCGCTCCAACTGCTCCTACCGCCATCACTTCGAAAGCTGGTTCGCCAACGACGCTGCAGTGCCGGGCAAGATCTTCGAAATGGAGTCCTACCACGGCATGCTCGCCTGCGTCAGCGCCGGTGCCGGCCTGGCCCTGATGCCGCGCAGCATGCTGCAGAGCATGCCCGGCTGCAGCACGGTCAGCGTCTGGCCATTGTCGGAATCGTTCCGTTATTTGCGCACCTGGCTGGTTTGGCGCAGGGGCACGGTGTCGCAGAGCCTGACCATGTTCGTGCGCTTGCTGGAGGAGCGGTGTGAAGCGATGAGTTAGCGGTAAGCGGGGCTGGAATGCGGAGGGCGTGTTCAAAGAAAATTGGTTGGCGCCAGCGGGCGCCATTGCACTGGCCCGAAACGCCTCCACGCCTGCGCGCTCCTGACAAATGCTGGTAGCGGGGTTTGCTCCAGACCCCATAGGGTGACTCGTTCTGGCGGATGATAATGCAGTTGTGATTTGGCGCCCTCGTTAACCATCAACCCCCTGCGAGGGAATTTGCAGAAAACCACGAGGGCCTGAGGGGGGCAGGGCGCTGAAGGTCGAGGTTCAGCGCCCTGGCAGTTTTTTGTCATCTTCAGACTTCGTTAAGAAATCCCTTTGATACTTCTCCCAATTGATCCGGGGGAGGTGTTTTTTTCATGTCCGAATTCAACTGGAATGTGCAGTTGCCGCTGTATTTCGGCCAAGCCGAAACACCGCCAATGAGTCTCCTCAGGGCTTTGCCCGGCGACGAGCAGCGGACCGTCTTCGAAGGCTTCATCCAGCAACGTTTTCGCAAAGCCCACGGCGCCGACATCCGTCATTTCATGCCAGAGCTGTTTGGCATGAACGACGCGTACGGTGCCTTGTGCGCAGTGGCTGGCGTGCGACTGGCAGACACACAACCGCTGTTTCTGGAGGGCTATCTGGACGGGCCGATCGATCCGCTGATCAGTGCCACAGCGGACCGGACCGTGGAGCGATCCGCCATCGTCGAAGTCGGCAATCTGGCGGCCGCCGACACGGGCAGCGCGCGCATGAGCATCATTGCGATGACCTATGTGCTGGCCATGGGCGGCCTGGAGTGGGTGGCGTTCACCGGCAATATTGGCCTGGTGAACAGCTTCCATCGCCTGGGTTTGAAGCCGGTGACACTGTGTGCCGCCGATCCTGCGCGCTTGGGCGAGGACCGCCATGCCTGGGGCAGTTACTACGAAAGCAAGCCCTGGGTCCACGTTGGCAATATCCGCAGTGGGTTTATTCATTTACGCAATATAGGTCTGTTCAGTCGACTGGGTTTGCCTTCGTCCATCGAGGGGTGTTGCCATGTCGCCTGAAGTGGAGCGTTTCAAACAGACGCTGCGCGATCATGCCGCCCGCAAGGGCGATGGCATTGCCTTGTGGGGCGATCAGTTGAAACTGGACTACGCCTCCCTGTACGCCGAAGTGATCGAGCGCCAGCAGCGACTGCGCGATGAACACATCAAGGTGCTTGCCCTGGCGTTGGACAATGGTGTCGAGGCGATGCTCTGGGACCTGGCTGCGTTGTTCGAAGGCTTGACGTGTGTTGCGTTACCGCCTTTCTTCAGCCCCGCGCAGCGCAGTCATTGCCTGGAACAGAGCCAGGCCGAAAGCGTGATCGCTGAACCGCAACAGACAGCCGAACTGCAAGCGGGCGGCTATGAAAAATCCGGCGAGTTCTGGCGCCGTACCTTCAGTGGCTCGAACCGGATGCCCGAAGGCACCGCCAAACTGACGTTTACCTCCGGCACCACGGGGACACCCAAAGGCGTGTGCTTGAGTGCCGACAGCATCCTGCGAGTCGCCCGCGAACTGGATCAGGCCAGTCGAAGCTGCCATCCGCAGCATCATCTGGCGCTGCTGCCGCTCGCCATTTTGCTGGAGAACATCGGTTGTTATGCCGCGTTGTATGCCGGCGCGACCTTGAGCCTGCCCAGCCAGAAAACCCTCGGGATCCAGGGGGCCAGTGGCGTGGATGTGCCGCAACTGCTGGCGTGCCTGGCGAAACGATCGCCCCAGAGCCTGATCCTGGTGCCGCAGTTGCTGCTGATGCTGGTCAGCGCGGCCGAGCAGAAAGCCTTCGACCCACAGCACCTGCGTTTTGCCGCCGTGGGTGGCGCACGGGTTTGCGAAGATCTGTTGCATCGAGCCCAACGTGCAGGCGTGCCGGCTTACGAGGGTTACGGATTGTCGGAATGTGCGTCGGTGGTGTGCCTCAATACACCGCAAGCCTGCCGTCCTGGCAGTGTCGGCCGCCCCTTGCCCCATGTGCAGGTTCGCCTGGCCGACGACGGCGAAGTGCTGATCAAGGGCTCGACCCTGCTGGGTTACTTGGGGGAGGCACCGCACGCTGATGAGTGGTGGCCCAGCGGTGACCTCGGTGAGTTCGACGAGGAGGGATTCCTCTACCTCAAGGGCCGCAAGAAACATCAGTTCGTCACCAGTTTCGGGCGCAACGTCAATCCCGAATGGGTCGAAGCCGAACTGACCCAGCGCCGTCATATCGCCCAGGCCTTCGTCCATGGCGAAGCCCTGCCGGGCAACCATGCATTGCTCTGGCCGCACCGTGCGGACTGCTCGGACGAGCAATTGGCCGCCGCCGTGGCCGAGGCCAACGAGGCCTTACCCGATTACGCCCGGGTCCAGTACTGGACCCGTCTGGAACAACCCTTCACCGTTACAAATGGCCTGCTGACAGCCAACGGTCGACCACGCCGCGACGCCATCGTCGAGCGATACCGGGCGCAGCTGACTGAGTCGGTACTATTCGAGGAACCCGCATCATGAGCTTTTTCGACACCCTGCAAGAGGCCACCCACCAGGAGCGCAGTACGCTGTTCAATCTGCCGATCATCGTCGATGCCCTCGAAGGCAAGGTCAGCCTGGAGAGCTACCGGGCCTTTCTGGCCCAGGCTTACTACCACGTGCGCCATACCGTGCCGTTGATGATGGCCTGCGGTGCACGCCTGCCGTCACGCCTGGAGTGGCTGCGCGAAGCCGTGTGCGAGTACATCGAGGATGAATACGGCCACGAACAATGGGTACTCGATGACATTCAGGCCTGTGGCGGCGACAAGGAGGCGGTGCGCGGCGGCCAGCCGTCGTTGGCCATCGAGCTGATGGTCAGTTTTCTTTACGACTTGATTGCCCGGGGCAACCCGGTGGGGCTGTTCGGCATGGTCAATGTGCTGGAAGGCACCAGCATCGCCCTGGCCACCCATGCCGCTGGCAGCATTCGCGAGCGTCTGGCCCTGCCGCAAAGCGCCTTCAGCTACCTCGATTCCCATGGGTCGCTGGACATCGAGCATATGCAAACTTACCGCCGACTGATGAACAAACTGGACGACCCTGGCGATCAGGCCGCCGTCATTCACGCCTCCAAAGTGGTTTACCGGCTATACGCCGACATGTTCCGTGGCCTGCCACACGACGGGGAGAACCCGCATGCGCCTGTCTGAGACTCGCGTGGTACTGACCGGTGCCAGCGGCGGCATTGGCCTGGCGATCACCACCGCCCTGTGCGCCAGTGGCGCCACGGTGCTGGCCGTGGCCCGACATCGGGAGGCGCTGGAGCCCTTGCTCGAACGCTATCGGGACAGGCTGTTCTGGGTGGGCGCCGACCTGACATTGCAGGCCGACCGGCGCAAGGTGCTGGCCGCCGCCGAAGCGTTGGGCGGGATCAACCTGCTGATAAATGCGGCCGGGGTCAACCACTTCGCCATGCTCGAACAGCTCGAAGACAGCGAAATCAACGCGATGCTGGCGGTGAACATCAGCGCGCCAATTTG
Source organism: Pseudomonas sp. EB271-G4-1 (assembly GCF_058791355.1). Taxonomy (NCBI): domain Bacteria; kingdom Pseudomonadati; phylum Pseudomonadota; class Gammaproteobacteria; order Pseudomonadales; family Pseudomonadaceae; genus Pseudomonas; species Pseudomonas sp. EB271-G4-1. The sequence continues at coordinate 16,547 of NZ_JBYTEO010000071.1, read as the reverse complement.
CCTGACCAAAACCTTGCTGCCACTGCTCAAGCAGGCGGACAGCGCCATGGTGGTGAATGTCGGCTCGACCTATGGCTCGATTGGCTATGCCGGTTACGCCAGTTATTGCGCGAGCAAATTCGCCCTGCGCGGGTTTTCCGAAGCCCTGCGCCGGGAATTGGCGGACACCCGGGTCGGTGTGTTGTACGTCGCACCGCGCGCCACCCACACAAGCATGAACAGCCCGGCGGCGCAGGCCTTGAATGACGCTCTCAAATCCAGCGTCGACGACCCGCAGACCGTCGCCTCGGCGGTCATCCACGCCATCGCCGGCGACCGCCGCGACCTGTATCTGGGCTGGCCGGAGCGCTTCTTCGTGCGCCTCAACAGCCTGTTGCCCAATCTGGTGGATCGGGGCCTGCGCAAGCAATTGCCGCTGATTCGCCGCCTGAGTCAAAAACCAGACAACGAGAACCTCGAGCCATGAAAAAATTTGCCGCGTATTTGCTGTTGGGAGCCTTGAGCCAGAGCGTCTGGGCCCTGGACGCCGCCGACCAGCAACGTCTTAATGGCATCCAGCAAAGCTGGGCGCATATTCAGTACGAGTTGCCAGAGGAGCAACGCACCGCCGCCTTCGAAAAGCTCGCCACCCAGGCGGCAGCGTTTACCCAGGAGCGCCAATCGGTGGCTGAGGCCTGGATCTGGTCCGGCATCGTCACCAGCAGTTGGGCCGGCGCCCAAGGGGGGCTCGGAGCCCTTGGCAAGGTCAAGGACGCGAAGCAATATCTGGAAAAAGCCCTGACCCTGGACCCCAAGGCCTTGCAAGGTTCGGCCTACACCAGCCTCGGCGCGTTGTATGATCGTGTGCCGGGATGGCCCATCGGTTTCGGTGACTCGGACAAAGCCGAGCAATTGCTCAAGGTCGCTTTGCAGATGAACCCCAATGGCATCGACAGCCTGTACTTTTGGGGTGATCACCTCTACCGTCAAAAGCGCTACGCTGAGGCCAAGGCAGCATTGCAAAAGGCCCTGTCGGCCGCCCCTCGGCCAGGGCGGGAAACCGCCGATGCCGGGCGTCGCAAAGAGATCGAAACACTGCTGGTGGATGTGAACAAGAAACTCGGCTGACAGGAGTCCGCGTGCGTTTACTACTGATTGAAGATGACGTGGCCCTCGGTGAAGGGATTCATCAAGCCCTGGAGCGCGAAGGTTATACCGTCGACTGGTTGCGCGATGGCAGCAGCGCCTTGCATGCATTGCTCAGCGAAACCTTTGACCTGGCATTGCTTGACCTTGGCCTGCCGCGCATGGACGGGCTCGAAGTGCTGCGGCGCCTGCGCGACAGCGGTTCGAACCTGCCGGTGCTGATTCTCACGGCCCGGGATGCCACCGAAGACCGCATAGCCGGGCTCGACGCCGGGGCTGACGATTACTTGATCAAGCCTTTCGATTTAGCCGAACTCAAGGCGCGCCTGCGGGCGCTGTTGCGGCGCAGTGCCGGCCGCGCACAGGCGTTGATCGAGCACGCTGGCATCCGGCTCAACCCTGGCACCCAGCAAGTCAGCTACCAGGGCGAACCGGTGGCGCTCACGCCCAAGGAGTATCAGCTGCTGCATGAACTCCTTTCGCCCCCGGGCCGGGTCATGACCCGCGACCATTTGATGCAGTTGCTCTACGGCTGGAACGAAGAGGCTGAAAGCAACACCCTGGAAGTGCACATCCATCACCTGCGCAAGAAATTCTCCACCGACCTGATCCGTACCGTTCGCGGCGTCGGTTATCTGGTGGAGGAGCGTCGGTGACGTCGATCCGCCGTCGTACCCTGACGCTGATCATTGGCCTGATGCTCGCGGGCCTGGGTGTGATCAGCGCCTTGAACCTGTACGACAGCCATCACGAAATTGCCGAAGTCTACGATGCCCAACTCGCGCAAAATGCGCGATTGCTGCAAGGCGTGTTCCGCATGCCACTGGCCAGCAAGGAACACGCCGAGTTGTACCAGGCGTTCAACGAAGCCCTGGGCGAAGCGGTGCCCAGGGGGGATGGTCATCCCTATGAAAGAAAAATTGCCTTCCAGGTCTGGAATCCCCAGGGCGAAGTGCTGGTGCACACTGCCAGCGCTCCCTCTTTCACTGCTGCCCCCTCTACGCCCGGCTTTAGCGATGTAGTGGACCTGAATAACCGCCACTGGCGCGCGTTCCTGCTGGAAGACAAGCAGAATCACCTGCGGATCTGGGTCGGTGAGCGGGACGACGTGCGAGCGGACCTGGTCGACCGGATCGTGCGTCATACCCTTTGGCCCAACGTGTTGGGCAGCCTGTTGCTCGCGGTGATGGTCTGGCTGGCCATTGGCTGGGGTCTCAAGCCGCTGGCGAACATGGCGGCGACCCTGCGCGCACGGCACAGCGGTTCATTGGAGCCTTTGCACCTGTCGCCACTGCCCAGCGAACTGGAGCCCATGCAAGCGGCGCTCAACCGCGTGCTCGCGCAGATCCAGGAAGTTCTGGGGCGTGAGCGACGGTTCATCGCTGACGCCGCCCACGAAATGCGCACGCCGCTGGCGGTGCTGAGGGTGCATGCCCAGAACTTGATGGAGGCGGAGAGCGAGGAGGAGCGCCGCGCATCACTGGAGCACCTGATCGCCGGCGTGGACCGTACCAGCCGACTGGTCAACCAATTGCTCACGATGGCGCGCATCGAACCCCAGGCAGCCATTCGACCACCGGAATACATTGACCTGGAGGCCACGGTTCGCGACAGCCTGATTCAGTTGACGCCCTGGCTGTTGGGTAAAAACCTGGAACTGGTGTTCGATGTCAGCGGCGACGTCAGCCAGGTCAGAATCGATCCCGCTGCCATCGACATTGCGTTGAACAATCTGGTGACCAATGCGGCGAACTTCTCGCCTGTGCACGGGGTGATCACCGTAAGGCTGGCCAAAACAGAACAGGGCTATGAATTGTCCGTGGAGGACGAGGGGCCGGGGATCAAGGAAGAGGACCGTGAGCGGCTGTTCGAACGATTCTACAGCCGGGCAAATGACGAGGGAGCAGGCTTGGGCCTGACCATCGTCCGGGCCATCGCGGATCGCCTGGGCGGGCAGGTCAAACTGGAGAATCGCTTAGAGGGGGGATTGCGCGCTTCGTTGGAAATTCGGCGCTTTTGACCTTGCCATGGACATGACGCAAAGTGCCCAGGTTACTCAGAAGAGCAACCACGCAAAAAAGCTTTGCCCCACCACTTGGTGCCTCGCTAAGGCTCGGCATGCGCCCAAATCTAACGCCAAAGCGAGGCGGCCTTAAAACCGACCTGACTTTTTCAGATATCCGCAATCCACTGTGGGAGCGAGCCTGCTCGCGAAAAATGTCCAGACAACGCGTTCATCCAGAAAGGGCGCGTTATCGTTGACGTCCATCGCGAGCAGGCTCGCTCCCACAGGGGATCGGCGACAGACCTGCACTCAGTTCGACTTTAAGGCCGCCTTGCTTTTGCTTTGGCTTTTGATTTTCTTGCCCTATATCAGTGGCTGGTTGGCTGACCATTTCGGCTCGCGCCTGGTCTTCAGTTCGGCGATCGTCCTGTTCATCCTGTTCGTATTGCAGCGTGCACCCGCCAAGGATTAGCGCGGTGCGTGGGTTCTCCTGTCCTGGACCCTGAAACTCAAGTGCACGCAGGTGCCCTGTTTTTCATCGATTATCAGGCTCGCATCGCCGCCAAAGCTTTCCATGATCTGCTTCACCATGATAAATCCGATACCCAGCCTACCTTGTCGGGTGGTGTAGAACGATTTGAAGGCCATCATTTGCTGTTGCCGGGAAGATCCACCTCCGGTGTCGCCAATGGTCAGGTGCAGCCATTGATGGGCATCATCCAGGCGAGCCACGATGCTCAGTTTTCCTGCCGTCGGCATCGCTTCCATGGCATTGGCAATGACGCTGCCTAAAATCTGCGAGAGCAGCAGTGGATTGCTGATTACCCGGGGCGTGGGTTCATTTTTGAACTCGACCTGGATTTTCGATTGACTCAGTTGTGCGCTGAAACTGTTGAGTGTGAGTTGTATCATCTCCATCAGATCCACCCGTTGCGCCTCCCCGCGGATCGGACCCAGGCACAGGAGCAATTCCTGCACCCATCGCGACATCCGCTCCACCTGACTAATAATATCGTCGAGCTGCTTCTTTGCAGGCTGGCCCTGAATGTCATTTGCCAATTCCGCACTTGAGCGGATGCAGGCCAGAGGATTACGCAGGCTATGGGCGACGGCAGTGGACATTTCGCCCAAGCCAACGTAGGTCTTGTTGGCAACGACTTGAGCCTCTTGCGAGGCCAACTGGATCGATGTTCGTCGGGCAATCCAGTAAATCCCGAAGTAAACAAGCAGGCCACCCATGGTGGACAACCAGATGATCCAGTGACCGTGGTTCAGGCGTTCAATCAGGTCGATGGGCTCCCTGTAGATTTCAACCACCGCCAGAATATTTCCCCGGTCATCGACCAGAGGGATGTAGCTTTCGATGAAGAACTTTTTCGGGGGGTACAGGAATTTTTGTTCACTGCGGTCCGCAGCGACATTGCTGTATTTGGTGGATATCCGTTCTTTGGAACTGAATGCCTGTTCAAGCTCGTCATTCAAAAATGCTCGGCCAACCAGCTTCTGGTTGGTTGACCAGACCACTGTTCGATTTGGGGAATAGATATTGATCAAGAGCGAGTTCGGAAGATGCGCAAGATAGTCCAGGAACTCGAAGCTGGCGGGCTGTGCGCTTTGTTTCTTTTCTTCTGGTATCGCCTGGTGTCGAGCGTAGGTGAGCACCTCCCCGATCTGTCTACCCGCCAGCCCGTGGTGACGTATCTCACCTTTGGCAATGGTCTGGATGAACTGCGCTGTTATCAGCGCATCGCGTTCAAGGCTTTCGGCGACCAAAAATCTTGTCGACCACGAACCCACCCCGAAAGCGATCACGCTGATCAGTACGAAACTGACGATCGAAAACCAGCGCAGGAGATTGAATTGTTGAGTGGGTGCAATCGCGTCAACGGTTCCAGGGAAAAAGCGTTTATACAGCACGTCGATTGCAGGCATAGGGAGTACTCCTGGGTATGCTGCTTTTCAGCAGCTTCAACCTCTCAAGCAAGCCTTGGGTGAATAGCAGCATCCATGCCAATGCAACGCTGCGCTTGGGCGGTGCATCTTTCAGCCATTTCTCCAGGAAGAACGCCGGTGCGAAGCGGGTATTACCCCCCCATATATGGGGGTAGGTTCCCCGGGGCGAGTAATAGCGGTTACGCTATTGGCGGGGGCTGATCAATCACTTGACGGGCGTTCGCCGGATATCAACCCGCGAATGGCGTTAATGGCGCGTTCGCGTGCGCTGGCGAGCAATTGCGGGGAAACCAAAGGCGCTTGCAAAAGCCCTTGTGGCAGGGGCATGACGCCAAGCGCGATGTGCGCCTGTTCGAATTGTCGTTCGCGCCTGATCAATCCGCCCGACACGAGCTTGAAATAGAACCTGCTGAAGCCCTCCTGCTGCTTGGGCGTGCCACGTACCCCCGTTGTCCGGTCGATGACCCCCAGTCGTTGCTCCAGTGAGTGGCGAAGCCGGGCCTTGCCCTTGCGTTGGATGGGCAGCGGAAATACCGCAACCGGACGCCCGGTCATGCAGGCCTCTGTGAGCATTGAAAGGCTGTCGCCGGTGACGATAAATCCATCCGCCAGGGCGAGAAATGCAGGATAGGGATTGTCTTGCGTCTCACCGAATCGATACGCCCAGCATGGAACGTCAATGGCAGACAGCAACGCGTCGGTGGTTGTCGCCGATGAGCGCGGGCTGGTCGATAACAGGATCGAGCCACCCAGGGCCTTGACCGCGGCATTGGCTTCACGGCCAAGTCGAACTTCTGATTCCGTGTCCATGCAATAAGGTGCGGCACTGGCTCCCACGAGGACGGCGATCCAGGGGCGAGGCAGCGAAGTGAAGCGCTGTCGCCATCGCTCCAGTTGCGCCTGATCCAGCGTACGCGGATTCATGTACGGGGCAGGGAGGTCCACTACGTTGTCTGCCAGGGCAAGCCCATATTGCGGGGTCGACAAGACCAGGTCGAAGCGCCACAACGGGAGCTGGGCACGTCCCACATGGGCCAGTTTTGCCGTGCCCTTGGAGCGATGCTTGATCCATTGGGCAACCTGGGCGCAGCGCCGTCCTGCGCTCAATACCAGGTCTGGCCAGGGCGCGCTCAGGCCCGGGACTGCCCGTATGGGCAACCGGGTGCCCAACAGGGCGTCGAGCAGATAAGGGCGTGGGGGTGTGGTGATCTGTTTGCATTCGTAGGGCCAACCCAGTGCGTCGGCCATGGCTATCAGCTGTGCATTGTCGCCGGCATGTTGACTCAGTAGCACCCAGACCTTGGGGTTTTCGGCCGCTTTGCGCCGTAATGCATAGTCCGCGACGAAGCGTTGCGTGTGGCCTTTTTCGTCCACGCAATCAAGCTGCCAGCAACGATCCGGATAGCGCCGCGCGATGCGCCGCAGCAGTCGTCGCCAGCCGCTGACAGAGCTGGTCATCGAACCATCACCGCTGAGCCTTGCGTGAATATAAAGCAATCGGGAAGCCTGGTTGAACAGGCGATCCATGACCCAGGGCAAGTCTTCCGGCGGCAGCTTTTCAAGACCCTGGGCCGCGATGAAATCCTGGGGAGGTAAATCGACCTGGCGAAGCTGCTCGATATCCAATTGCCTGACCGTTGGGCCGTGCGCCTCCGTGGGTTGCCAGCGCCCGATCAATCCGAGATTCGTACACTGCAGCTTGCGACTGAGCAGCCTGGCATCTTGCGGGATAAGCGCCGGTAGAGTGGTGGCTTCCCGACTGCAGTGGACGAATCGCGGACTGGGCTGTGCTGCCGTGTAGAGCTCATACCCACTGGCGTCCGCCGCTTCCTCAAGGCTGAGAAAAATTTCCGCGTAGGGATGAATCTGATAGCTGTATTGCGCCGGCAGAGGTCTCCAGGGCTGTAGATGCAGCGTCGTGTAATGCAGCAACCGGGACTCGCCGTGTTTGTATTCCAAGTCCCGAGCATGCCAGATGGCATCCAGAACGCCGAAGCAGCCCGGTATCTCGGAGGCGAGCGCATGCAGCTTTTTTTTGCTGGTCGTGGTGGCTGCTTGCATGTTCCAGCAGCAGCGCATCCGTTCGCAGTCGATGAGCATGACGGCCGTTTCCCTGGGCGCGAGCGCCAGATAGCCGTGCTCGCCCATCGGTTGGTCGAACAGCTCGGCCGGGTCGGCGGTGTAGAGTTGATCGACGTCGTTGTACAGTGCGCGACCGTGGCGCCCCGCCAGGTCCGGGATAGCGAAGCGGTAATTGGTGAAGCCGGTACGCCAGCCCGCCTGGTTGAAGCCGGGCAGGCCCGTCATGCGGTAGACCTCATAACGGCGGTCCGGGTTGCGCACCTGTTCCAGCGCATAGACAAACATGCGCTCAGCGCGATATTGGGCAGGTTCGGTACCCAGGAATATGCGCACGGCAGGTGCCTGCGGTGCCCCGGCTCGGGCTGCCAAGACGATCGGCTCGATGCGCGGTATCGCGATGTGTTCCCCAATGTCCCCTGGGGTAGCGGGGTCATAGGTACCGATGCTTGAGGACGACTGTGCTGAACCCTCCAGGCGCATGGGCGTTTCCTCGGAACATTAATCTCCACAGCATAGAGCGAAATACGCAAGTCGAGGATAAAGTTTGCGTGCGGTGTTTTTTTGAATCGAGGCGATGGGCGGGTGTCGAAAGGTTTAACTCAGCGAATGGATTGTTCTAGTCTTCCAACCAAGTCTTTAAATGATCGCAGGGTCCTGCTCGTTCAAATCCTTAAATGGGAGCCCGGGAGAAATGGGTCTATTCGAACAACGCACCCGTACAGCTGCAATCTTGTTGAGCGCCGGCCAAGGACGACGGCTTCTTCCCTATACGACGAACACCCCCAAGTGCCTGATCGAGGTCGGCGGGCAGCGGGTCATAGAATGGCAGATCGATGCTCTCATGGCCGCCGGGATAAGCCGGATCACCGCGGTCATCGGCTATGGCGCAGAGCAGGTCGAACGGGTGCTGAACGAACGTTACGGGCCTGGCGTCATTTCCACGATCTACAACCCGTTCTTTGAAGTTGCCGATAACCTGGCCAGTTGCTGGATGGCTCGCCAGATCATGCATGACGATTTCATCCTGCTCAATGGCGATACGTTATTCGACCACCCAGTCCTGGAGCGATTGCTTGATGCACCTGCCAGGGCGATTACGCTCGCGGTCGACAAGAAACTGGCGTACGACAGCGACGATATGAAAGTCCAACTGATCGGTGATCGAATCAGCGCCATCGGTAAACTGATTCCGCTCGATCATGTCGACGGGGAGTCTATCGGCATGATGCATTTTCAGGCCGGTGGAGGACCACTGTTTCGTAGTGCGCTGGAAGACAGCATGCGACGTCCTGAAGCCCTGCAAAGGTGGTACTTGAGCATCATCGATCACCTCGCAGGGACTACCGGGCAAGTGTTCGCGCAATCCATCGAAGGATTGGGCTGGGCTGAGCTGGACTTTCCTGCCGATCTCAGGGCTGCGCAGGCACTGGTCAGGCCCTGGGTATGCCGCAAGCAAGGGACGGCAATTACCCTCGCGGAGGGAGAGTAGGGCTGCTCCTGAGGTTGGGGTTTCAAGCTCGTCTATCGACCAGGCGGGCAGTCACAATGAGACTCGATGCTGGGCTCAAAGGTGTCGCGCAAGGAAGAATATTCCCAGCGTTCGACGGTGACGCGCCTTGTTCGTTTGTCCAGATGGATTCGATTGAACGAATTGGGGGCATTGCCACGTAAACGTGACGAGAGGGTCGTTCCCGCCTGCACCCCCCAGATTTCCTTGGACAATGCACCGTATTGCGTGCTGAGTGCCAGTACATAGGGAAGATGGATGTGCCCCCCCATCACCAGGTCGAGCCCGGACGAGGCCCAGCGTTCCAGTGCAGCCCTTGCACCGATCTGCAGATTGCGTTGGTCGCTGGCGACGATTGCGCCGAACGGCTGATGAGCGACGACGATGCGCAGTTTTTGCGGATCGCATTTCTGTAGCCGCTCAGCCACCTCCTCGACTTGCCGGGCAGTGACCTTGCCGTCTTTGCGGCGTGCCGGGTGGGTTGTGTTCAAGCAAATGATCAAGGCATCGTCATTCTCGAAAACGGGTGCGAGGTTGCTGTCGATGTACTTGTAATAATTCCCGTAGGGTGAAAACAGGCGCGCGAACAGGTTGAACATGGGGATATCGTGGTTGCCGGGGATCGTCAGGACTTGGGGTATTCCATAGCCCTTGATGCGGTTGATGAATGCCTGCGCCGAGGCGAACTGCCCGCGCCGGGCGCGCTGTGTGATGTCGCCGGAGAAAAGGACCAGGTCGGCGCCGTGGGCCTGGACGTGCGTTTCAAAGGCTTGCATGACGGGGAGCTGTTCGGTGCCGAAATGGGTATCGGAAATATGCAGGAGACGGGTCATCGTTGCTGGACATCCTCTATACCCGACAGGGCTTGGCGCTTGATTTGTCGTCCGTTGGTGCCACTGACCACGTTCTTTTCCACGTTCATGGGGCGCCTCCATCGTTCGCATTGCGAGCAGCAACTTCTTCAGCGAAGCCGGCGGCTTTTGAGCAGGCGCCAGAGCAATGGCCAGCCGAAGAGCAGTGGAAAACGACGCAAGCGATGGGTCACGACGACAGGCTCACCCAAGTGGCGTTCCAGCTTCCATATGAGGTAGTCGACACCGTTTTCGAAGGTGAAAAAGGATTTGACCAACCGCGCCACGTTCAAGGTTCTTCCCTGGACCCGTCGCCATTTCCACAGACGTTCATTACCTCGGCGCGTGGCCATCGGGCAAAGGTTGCGATATCTGTCTTCTTCACCCGCGCAGGCCGCCATTTGCTTCACCGCAGGCGCGGCGGCCTGGGTGATGCGCGAATAATAGTCCATGTCATGCCTGACGAGCTGCCTGGGGCGATCAGCTGACTCTGGACGCAGCTCGGTCCGGTAGGTCAGCGACAGTGATCTCTCCCACAGGGTGAAACTGTCGAATCGATCCGGCAGAGTGGCGACACAGCGACCCATCAGGGTCATCACGGCTTGAGCCAGGGCGAAATGGATACGCTTGCGCGTTTCCTCGTCCTTGCAATAAACCAGCCGGCAGGGCTGGGCGAAGCGGGCCCAGAGGTAGCTTTGAAACCACGAACCGGTACCCGCCTCGAAGTCCTGCAGCGACAGGATGGCGCATTTGGCATGGAGTATTTGCCCATCGGCCGCCACAGCCCTGACGAGGATCACCGTGGGTGGCAGCCAGGCATTGGCAAGCTGCTGCAAGCGCGTGTGATGAGCGTGAGCGTAACTATCGACCAGCGCATACACATCGACCATGCCATCGGTGAGATCGCCGTTGCGCAGGCATGAACCGTAGACCAGCAGCGCCACCAATGCATCGCCCAAGCGTGTGTGCAATGCCTGGACAATTGCCTGCACCTCTTCGGGCATCGGCTGCGTGCACTGCTCCCTGACCTGTTCAAGCAGCTTCGCAGGGGGCGGCGGGCAGGCTTCATGCATCATTGAGGCCCGAGCGGGGCGCGAACATCCGCACGATCAAGCGGTCGCGTTCAGCGCTCATGTCGATTCGACTGAGCCAGGGCTGCGGCGGCTGGCCTCGGTGCTTCAAGACAAGGGCGGACATCGTGCGCACCCCCAGGATCAGCGTCGAGACGCAGGTCCAGACGGCCACCCAGATCAACGCCGTGTCATGGGCATCGAACGCCCATAAGCTGGTCAGTATGAGCAAGTTGGGGTTGCGCCGCGCGGTGATCAGCCGGTTGAGTGAGTCGAAGGGGCGCCAGAGAAACAGCGAAAAAGGCGCGGCCAGCTTGAACGCACCTTCGCAAACCCTGCCTGCGATATAGCCCAGGCAAATGGCCCAGAGCACAGGCTCGAGGGGTATGGCCGAGTCCCAGGTCGCCTCGTAGCCCACTCCCCAGGCGATGTACCAGAGCGGCGGGTGAATCAGGTCCAGGCCATGGTCGAAAAGGTTTCCGAAGCGCGTGGAGGTCACGGTGACGCGTGCCAGCTTGCCATCCACCGTATCCAGGAACGTCATCAACCAGCCGGCCAGCAGGCCCGCGCCAAATAATCCATGCCAGAACAGAAAGCCTGCGGCGATGGCCAGGACATAGCTTGCTGCCGTGACCTGGTTGGGACTGAGCCCCAGCCGCACGCACCAGACGGTGGCCCAGCGAGCAGGGACAGGCCAGATCGCCCGGGTGATGAAATCGGTGACGCCCTTGTAGGAGCCGTTGAACAGAGACTTCTCAAGATGCGCCTGGTTGGCGGCGGTGATTTGCGCGACCCAGGGAGGATCGAATTTGCGCAGTTGCGTCTGCATCGCGGTGGCCACGGTGCCGGGAACCACTTTGCGTAATCCGGCGACGGCGTCAGTGTCCAGGCTGGGCAAGTGGGCGAGCCGCTCGACACTGGCGTGGGCGGCGACAATGGTGCCGGTGCGCGGGTCCTGTAGCGCGATCTCAGGCGTTGCCAGCAGCCCCTGGAGCACGCGGTCGTCGTAAAGGTAATCCTCGCGCAGCAGGACCACCTCGCCTTGTGCCGGCAACGGATCGTTCGCATTGCACAGATGGGCGTTGGGAAACTTTGCGAGCATACGGCCCACTCGCTCCCTGGAGGTCAGTCCCCACAGCCGCACCGGGCAGCTGCAGATCAGGTATACGGGAGTCTTCATGGTTGGTTGCGCCTGCGCCGAATCACATTGATTGAAGGAGCGGGCGCCAACGCCCTGTCCATTGAACAGCATGACGGTTTCAACGACTGCCCCGGTCCAGATACGCCACGATCACAATAGCCACTGCGAGCAAGACCAGGGCCGGCCCCAAAGTAGTGACCAGGATGTTCATTTTTAGCAGTAGACCGAGGTTTACGATGATCTGATTACTTACATAGACCATTAACCCGACTAGCGCACCCAAAGCCAGCCGTGCACCCAGGTTGGGCGAGCGCGGTTGTGCGAAGGCAAACGGGATGGCGAACAGGATCATCGCCAGGGTCAGGATCGGGCGCCCGAGCTTTTGCCACATCGCCATTTCATATTGTGCCGAGGGCTGGCCCGAGCCTTTGAGGTACGCGATGTAACGGTAGAGCTGGCGGGCAGACAGGCTTTCGGTCGGCAGCGTAATGTCGCCCAATCGCGCACTGCCAAAAATCGAACGCCAGGGCATTTGGTCGAGTTGTTGCGTCGATTCAGCGCCCTGGTCCCACTGTTTCACCTGGACATTGTTCAAACGCCACTGGCCTGCGTCCAATATGTCCGCCGTCTCGGCAAAGATGTAGGAAACCAGTGAGCGGTCGTTATCGAACCTGAAAATCTCAATATTGACCGGCAACCGTTTGTGCGCAAGATTGCCAATACGGACGATCTGATCGTCCTGTCGAGCCCAGACACTGCCTTGATCGTTGCTCGCCTGCGCACCGGCGGCGATGGCTTCGTTGCGCAGCTCCAGGCCATTTTGCTGCAGGGGAGAGGCCACCCACTCATCCAGCGCCGCCCATGACAGCGCTAGCGCGAGACCGGCCACTGTCGCCGTGAACCCGATCCGGGCAATCGACAGCCCGGTGGCGCGCATGACCGTCAGTTCCCGGGTGGCTGACAATTGCCCCAGCGCGGCAATGCCACCCAGCAGGGCGATAAAGGGGCCAAGCTCGACGACACGGCGCGGCAATGTCAGGAACACGACTTCGATGGCCTGGCTCAACCGATACCCGCCGGGCGCCACGTCGTCTAATTCACCCACCAGATCAAGGGTGGTGAACAACGGTAGCAGCAGCGCTGCCGCGGCCGCAAAACCGAAGAACACATGGCGAGTTATGTAGCGATCGAGGACTTTCATCGGTAGCCGAACCGAAAGTTTGCCAGGTCGCGCGCCAGGAAAACCAGCAGGGCCAGGCTCATCAGCAGCGGCACTGTCCACAAGCCCGGATACAAGGGCAGGGTACTGTTGCCCACCATCGTCTTGCAGATGTCCGCTGCGTAGTAGATCACCGCGAAGACGGCGGTCACGGGCAGCAGGGTCGCAAACCGTCCCTGCCTGGGCCGGGTACGGCTTAACGGAATGGCGAGCAATGCAAGGACCATGGCGCTTACACCCCGCGTCTGGCGCCATTGCAATTCAGCTTTGTCCGAGGGCGCGCTGGAAGCCTTCAGCACTTCGTTGGGGGCGGCCTTGCGCTTACCCTCGGCGGCCCGTTCGATGGGTAGCAAGTGCAGTCGCATATGCTCGAATTTTTCCGAAATGTCCCGAGAAGCACTGTGCTTGAGCAAATAGGAATGGCCTTGCGTTAACTCCACGATCGGATCGTCTGGGTTCGGATCCAGGATCCTCGCCTGCCTGGCGCGAAATACACGGGTTTTCGAGTCACCCGGGTCATAGATCAGCACATCGTGGAGCCGGCCATCAGTCCGGTCAATGCGTTCTGCCAGGATCATCCTGCCGTTTTCATTGTTCAGGTTGAACCGTTGTGCCTGCAGATGATTGACGTCCAGGTCTGTTCGCGATTGCTGTTCCAGCACATAGGCCTGCGTATAAGCCCAGGGGCGCCCGTAGAGCGAAAGCATGGCCACCGCCAGCGAGATCGGAATGGCCAGCAACAGGACGGCCCGATAGATCCGCAGCGGGCTTGCACCCGAAGCGGCTATCGCAATGATTTCAGAATCATGGCAAAGACGTCCCACCGCCAGGGTCACCGAGGCATACAACGCCACCGGCACTAGCATTTCGAGGGCAATCAGTACCTTGTAGAACACCATCTCCAGTACCGCTTGCAAGGCGAGAGTGCCCTCGACGGCGTCAGCGAGATACCGCTCTACCGAATAACTGGCAAAGATGAACACCAGGATGCTGACCATCACGATCACCGGCCGCCGGATCTCGGCGATCACGTAGCGTTCGATCAGGAACATGCCCTGGATCCCGGCCGGTCGCCTTGCCCATGCCGCGCTGGGGCGATTGAGCATTCCTGCCGCCAGGATCCATCAGGTATCGCTCGGTATCGATTGATTTCTCTGGGCATGAATTCTCTCCACCATTTGATAATCCAGCGGCGAATCGACATCGATAGCGGCCTCCGGGAAGGGCATGACCACCGCCCCGAGACTCACCCCCAACCGGTTGGAAAGCTGTTGCAGCGCTTGTTCCAGGGTCAATCGACCCAACAAATATCGCAGTACTCCCTCGACGCCCAGAGCGCCGGCGATCACCCGCCTGGGATGCTTGCGATCGTGTTCGACCCGTTGCCAGTAGCTGGCGAGACGTCGCGCGTCCTCGGTCATGAAGGCGAACAGGTTGCTGCCGCAATAAGGACCGCCGCGAAGCCGGATGCTGGTGCGCCGGGTTCCTGGAAAACCCGCCAGCACCGTGTCCAGCGGCGTTACCGCCACCACAAAGTCATGGCCGCCTGAAGTCGCCTGCGCAAGGAAATAGTCGACGATCTGCGGACTGAGCAGCGCATGATCCGCCGTGGTCACCAACACGGGACTGTCTGCGGGTTGACGCGCCAGCGCCAGCGCCGCGCTGGCGCTGGGGGAGTTGGCAGGTTCCAGCCAACTGACGCTGGCGCAGTCCAGCAGTTGCGCCAACGAGGCATCTTGCGCCATTAAATTTCGCGCAGGCCCCACGAGTACGATCCGGTCGATCCGGTCACTGGCCGCCAGCGCCTCGACGACTCGACGAACCATGGGAACCCCCGCCACCGGCGCCAATGCCTTGCAGCAAGTCCCGGCCACGGCAGCAACGGGGTCGGCCGGCCCCCGGTCAGCAGCCAGGACCAGCGCGGTGAACGGCCTGACCTCAAATGTGCTTTTCATAGATCCGGTAGCGCTTGTAGGCGGTGGCGCCGATTTGTTCGAGAATCTTGCGCATCACCGCATTCGATTCCAGGATCCACGACATTTCCAGGGCTTCTATTCCGCGCTTGACGAAGGGCGGCTTGAGCGCTTCGATCAACAGCAGGGCGAGTGCAGGCCCCAATCGGCTGAACTGGTAAGCCTGCTTGACGCCCATCAGGGGCACGCGTGCAGTCCGCGCGCCTTTGACGTAAAGCCGCCACAGCAGGCGTATCCAGCCAAAGGGCAGCAAGCGCCCGTCGAGCGAGGCGATCGCCTCGTTGATGTTAGGCATGGCCACGATAAACGCGCAGGGCGCGCCATCGACTTCGGCGATGTACAGCAAGTCCTTGGGGACCAGCAGCCTCAATTGGCTGCCAAGCTCGTAGAATTCGGATTCGGTGAAGGGGACGAAACCCCAGTTGCGGCTCCAGGCGTCATTGAAGATTTCCCGCAGGATGCGCATGTCCCGCCGGAACTGACGCGGGTCCAGCGGCCTGATCACCACGCGCTTTCGCTCGCGCGCCATCATCGCAGACAACGCTGGCGGGAAATGCAATTGATCGGTGCGCATCCAGTAGGCGAGCAAATCCTTGGCTTGCCGGTAGCCAAGGGCGGCGAGCCTTTGGTCATAAAAACGCTGTCCGTGGCCCATCATGGCGGAAGGGGGATGATCGAATCCCTCTACCAGCAAGCCGCTTTCCTGGTTGATGGTCAGGTTGAAGGGGCCCGTGATGCGTGCAGCGCCATGTTCGCGCAGCCAGGCTTCTGCCGCTGCGAACAGGCTGTCGAATACAGCGGGATCGTCCACGGCTTCCAGCATTCCGAAGTGCCCTGAATCATGGCCGTGTAATTGCCGGTGAAGGCTGTCGATCTGTGCGGTGATCCGCCCCACCACTTCAGTTCCCGACCAGGCCAGCCACGCCTGCCACGTCAGGTGAGGGGAGGCTGGATTCTTTTGCGAAAGGAGTTCATGGCGCTCGTAATGAATCGGTTCGATCCAGCAAGGATCGTTGCGATACAGGGTGCCGGGGAAACTGATGAATGTCTTGAGGTCCAGGCTTGTGAGGACGGGTCGCGTAATGATTGGCAACTTCTTATTGATCATCGTTGGCCACAAAAGTCCGAAGCAGTTGAACTCGTATCCCTTTCTTAGTACCTCAGAGAGCGTAGCTGAAGTATTGGCGTAGGGCGTACGTGCAGAAAACAAGGGTGCCAGTGATCCAGTAAAAGCTCGGTAATCCGTGTAATGCTGTTCACTTTAGGTTTGGGGGTTGCAGGTGCATGTTTGGATTGGGTGTATATCCGTTGTTGCGGTAACGCCTACTTAGGGTTTCGCTTTTACTGTTGGAGCCAGGCTTGCCGGCGAAGGCGTGCTGGCAGACGATAATTGTCTTTCAGGTGTACATATCCGTTGCTGCGGTAACGACCACCTAGGGTTTCGCTTTTACCTGTAGGAGCCAGGCTTGCCGGCGATGGCGTCCTGGCAGGCGATAATTGTCTTTCATGTGTACATATCCGTTCCTGCGGTAACGGCCACCTAGGGTTTCGCTTTTACAGCGAGTCACTTTGAGAAGCGGAACGCCGCCCGGCGCAAAGTAACCAAACGCTCTTGCCCCTG
>NZ_JBYTEO010000070.1:0-32978 GCF_058791355.1 Pseudomonas sp. EB271-G4-1 | reverse complement strand
TCCCCCCCCCCCTCCCCCCCACCCCCCCCCCCTCCCCCCCCCCCCCCCCCCCCCCCCCCCCCCCCCCCCCCCCCCCCCCCGCTCCCACATTAAAAAAACATATGCGGCAAATGGTTCCGGGATTAACCGGCGCCAGGCAGGTACAATGCCCACCCCTTTTTTGTTACGGCCCTGTCATGACTGACCCGATTCGACTCTCCAAACGCCTCATCGAACTCGTCGGCTGCTCCCGTCGGGAGGCTGAGCTGTTCATCGAGGGCGGCTGGGTCACCGTCGACGGCGAAGTCGTTGACGAGCCGCAGTTCAAGGTCGCCAATCAAAAAGTCGAGCTGGATCCAGAGGCCAAGGCCACGGCACCAGAGCCCGTCACCATCCTGCTCAATGTGCCAGCCGGCATGGACGCGGACACCGCCATGGCGACCATCAGCGCCGAGACCTTGAGCGAAGAGCACCGCTACGGCAAACGTCCGCTCAAGGGCCACTTCCAGCGCCTGACCGCCAGCACTGACTTGCAAGCCAATGCCAGCGGTTTGCTGGTGTTCACCCAGGACTGGAAGATCCTGCGCAAGCTCACTGCCGACTCCAGCAAGATCGAGCAGGAATACGTGGTCGAAGTCGAAGGTGACATGGTTGAACATGGCCTCAATCGCTTGCAACACGGCCTGACCTACAAGGGCAAGGAACTGCCTCCGGTCAAGGCCAGCTGGCAGAACGAAAACCGCCTGCGTTTCGCCATGAAGAACCCGCAACCGGGCGTGATCGCCCTGTTCTGCCAGGCCGTCGGCCTGAAAGTCGTGGGCATCCGCCGCATTCGTATCGGCGGCGTGTCCATCGGCAAGGTGCCCCTGGGGCAATGGCGCTACCTGTCCGGCAAAGAGAAGTTCTGAGGCTTCTCCCGCCGCCACACATTCTGGTGCCGCTGCTTGTGCGGCGCCCACTGCTGAATATCAGGATTGCACACCATGATTCACAATGACGTACTGCGCAGCGTGCGCTACATGCTCGACATCAGCGACAAGAAAGTCATCGAGATCATCAAGCTCGGCGGCATGGACGTGGCCCTGGCCGACCTGGTGAGCTACCTCGACAAGAAAGAGGAAGACGAGGAAGGTTTCGTACGCTGCCCGGACGAAGTCATGGCGCATTTCCTCGACGGCCTGGTGATCTTCAAGCGCGGCAAGGACGAAAGCCGCCCTCCGCAACCAATCGAAGTGCCGGTAACCAACAACATCATCCTGAAAAAGCTGCGCGTAGCCTTCGAGCTGAAAGAAGACGATATGCACGCGATCCTCAAGGCCGCCGAGTTCCCGGTATCCAAGCCTGAGCTGAGCGCTCTGTTCCGCAAATTCGGCCACACCAACTATCGCCCGTGCGGCGACCAGTTGCTGCGCAACTTTCTCAAGGGCCTGACCCTGCGCGTTCGCCCGCAATAACGTGCGACGCGGATCTACCCTGTAGGAGCGAGCATGCTCGCGATGGACGTCAACGATGACGAGGGCTGTCTGAATGCCCGTGTTGTTCTGGAGTTTTTCGTCGGAGCGCCGCCCGGAGCATGCTCGCTCCTACAAGGCCGTATGCCCCCCCATTCCGCGCAAAAATAGTGGCTCCACTGATCGAGCCTGACGACTAGGGTGTAATGACCTACAGCGCTCAGGATTCGCCATGCACCCCTATTTCTCCCTGCAAGGCCGCACCGCACTGGTGACCGGCGGCACCCGTGGTATCGGCAAAATGATCGCCAAGGCCTATGTCGAGGCTGGCGCCACCGTCTACGTCTGTGCCCGCGACGTCGAAGCCTGCCGGCAAACTGCCGATGAGCTCGGTGCATTGGGCCGCTGTCACGCGGTGGCCGCCAACCTGGCCACTGAAGAAGGCGTGCAGCAGTTGGCAACACGCCTGGGTGAGCAGATGACCCATCTCGATATCCTGGTGAACAACGCCGGCACCACTTGGGGGGCGCCATTGGAAAGCTACCCGATCAAGGGTTGGGAAAAGGTCATGCAACTGAATGTGACGTCAGTATTCAACTGCATCCAGCAATTTCTGCCACTGCTGCGCAAAGCCGGTTCCCCCGCGAACCCGGCCCGAATCATCAATATCGGCTCAGTCGCCGGGATTTCTTCCTTTGGCGAACAGGCGTATGCCTACGGGCCGAGCAAAGCCGCCCTGCATCAACTCTCACGGATTCTGGCAAGGGAACTGGTGAGCCAGCACATCAACGTCAATGTGATCGCCCCGGGTCGCTTTCCGAGCAAGATGACCCAACACATCGACAGAGATGCGCAGGCATTGGCGCAGGATACGGCGCTGATTCCGATGAAGCGTTGGGGCCGGGAGGAAGAGATGGCGGCGCTGGCGATCAGCCTGGCGAGTACGGCCGGGGCGTACATGACCGGGAATATCATTCCGCTGGATGGTGGGTTCAGCCTCTGAAATCGGCGGTGCTGCCATCGCGGGCAAGCCACGCTCCCACAGGTTTCTTTGGTGCTCACAAAATCTGTGGCCGGCCGAGCTCCACTGTGGGAGCGGGCTTGCCCGCGAAGGGGCCGGCACAGCCACCACTGAATACAGGTCGATCGGGTTATCATGCCCGCCACCATCCCGACTCGACCCCAAACCATGACCTACAGCGTTTCCCCCATCGGCTTCGTGCGTTCCTGCTTCAAGGAGAAGTTCGCCATCCCTCGGCAGCCGCAATTGGCCCCCGCCGCGCGCGGCGTGCTCGAACTGGTGGCGCCATTCGATCAGGGTGATGCCGTGCAGGGCCTCGAACAGGTCAGCCATGTCTGGCTGTTGTTCCTGTTCCATCAGGCACTGGAAGA
Source organism: Pseudomonas sp. EB271-G4-1 (assembly GCF_058791355.1). NCBI lineage: Bacteria > Pseudomonadati > Pseudomonadota > Gammaproteobacteria > Pseudomonadales > Pseudomonadaceae > Pseudomonas > Pseudomonas sp. EB271-G4-1. The sequence continues at coordinate 30,156 of NZ_JBYTEO010000070.1, read as the reverse complement.
AAAGCCGCGCCTGAAAGTTCGTCCGCCGCGCCTGGGCGGCAACAAGTCCATGGGCGTGTTCGCCACGCGCGCGACTCACCGGCCCAATGGCATTGGCCAGTCCGTGGTCAAGCTGGACAAGGTCGAGGCCAATCGCCTGTGGATATCCGGCATCGACCTGCTCGATGGCACGCCGATCCTCGACATCAAACCCTACGTGCCTTACGCAGACATCATCGACACAGCCATCAATAGCATCGCCAGCGCCGCGCCGCAGTTGATTGCCGTGCAATGGACAGATAGCGCCCTGCAACAGGCTCATGGGCACGCTGAACGCCTTGCAGAGCCGTTGGTTGAGTTGATCGAGCAATGCTTGGCGCAGGATCCGCGCCCGGCGTACCAGACGCCTACCCCGGAACGCGAATATGGTGCGCAATTCTGGGACGTGGATGTGCGCTGGCATTATCCAACGCCGCAGATGATCCGCGTGCTTGAGGTCATTCCCGCATCCAACATGTAGGAGCTGCCGCAGGCTGCGATCTTCTGATCTTGAAATCGCGATAGAAGATCAAGATCAAAAGATCGCAGCCTGCGGCAGCTCCTACAGAGAACGTGTCCGGCATAAAAAAGCCCGCATTACCTGTATAGGCAATGCGGGCTTTTTTTGAGGCGGTGCTTATTTCTCTACGAACGCACGCTCGATCAGGTAATCACCCGGCTCGCGCATGCGCGGCGACACTTTCAGGCCGAAGCTGTTCAGCACTTCGCTGGTCTCGTCGAGCATGCTCGGGCTGCCGCACAGCATGGCGCGGTCGTCCTGCGGGTTGATCGGTGGCAGGCCGATGTCGCTGAACAGCTTGCCGCTGCGCATCAGGTCGGTCAGGCGACCTTCGTTTTCGAACGGCTCGCGGGTCACGGTTGGGTAGTAGATCAACTTGTCACGCAATGCATCGCCAAAGAACTCGTTCTGCGGCAGGTGCTCGGTGATGAACTCGCGGTAGGCGACTTCGTTGACGTAACGCACGCCGTGGCACAGGATCACTTTTTCGAAACGCTCGTAGGTTTCCGGGTCCTGGATGACGCTCATGAACGGCGCCAGACCAGTACCGGTGCTGAGCAGGTACAAATGTTTGCCAGGCTTCAAGTCATCCAGCACCAGCGTGCCGGTGGGCTTCTTGCTGATGATGATCTCGTCGCCTTCCTTCAGATGCTGCAACTGGGAAGTCAGCGGACCATCAGGCACCTTGATGCTGAAGAACTCGAGATGCTCTTCCCAGTTCGGGCTGGCAATCGAGTAAGCGCGCATAAGCGGGCGGCCGTTGGGCTGTTGCAGGCCGATCATCACGAACTGACCGTTCTCGAAGCGCAGGCCCGGATCACGGGTGCACTTGAAGCTGAACAGAGTGTCGTTCCAGTGATGAACACTGAGGACACGCTCGTGGTTCATGTTGCTCATGTACGGGGACTCCTGGAGATTGGATCTGCGCTAGCTCTTTCAGGAACAGACCTGCGGTGCGCAATTGCATCGCATTCTAATAGCGACGACAATATCTGTTAACTGGATTATTAAGATAAGGGTTATCGGTTATATCGATATGCGATTTACTCTCCGTCAACTTCAAGTGTTCGTTGCCGTCGCCCAGCAGGAAAGCGTGTCCCGTGCTGCGGGTCTGCTCAACCTCTCACAGTCGGCGGCGAGTACATCGATTACCGAGCTGGAGCGCCAGTGCAGCTGCCAACTGTTCGACCGCGCCGGCAAGCGATTGAGCCTCAACGCCCTGGGTAAACAGTTGCTGCCCCAAGCCGTTGCCTTGCTCGACCAGGCCAAGGAAATCGAAGACCTGCTCAATGGCAAGTCCGGATTCGGCTCATTGGCAGTGGGCGCGACCCTGACCATTGGCAACTATCTTGCGACCCTGCTGATCGGCGGTTTCATGCAGCGCCACCCGGAAAGCCAGGTAAAGCTGCATGTGCAGAACACCGCCAATATTGTGCAACAGGTCGCCCACTACGAAATTGACCTGGGTCTGATCGAAGGCGATTGCAACCACCCTGACATCGAAGTGCAAAGTTGGGTCGAAGATGAGTTGGTGGTCTTCTGTGCGCCACAGCATCCGCTGGCCCAGCGGGGCACAGCGAGCATGGAGGAACTGAGCCAGGAAGCCTGGATCTTGCGTGAACAAGGCTCAGGCACACGCCTGACGTTCGATCAAGCCATGCGCCATCACCGGAGCGCGCTGAACATCCGCCTGGAGCTGGAACACACCGAAGCCATCAAGCGCGCCGTAGAGTCCGGCCTGGGGATCGGCTGTATCTCGCGGCTGGCGCTACGGGACGCGTTCCGTCGCGGCAGCCTGGTAGCAGTGGAGACTCCGGACCTGGACCTGGCGCGACAGTTCTATTTCATCTGGCACAAGCAGAAGTACCAGACCTCGGCGATGCGTGAATTCCTCGAACTGTGCCGCGCATTCACCGCCGGGGTGCAGCGCAGCGACGAGATCGTCCTGCCGGCGATCGCTTAAAGCAGAATCACCGCCCAGACCAGCGCGATCATGGTCAAGGCCACCAATTGCGCGGCACTGCCCATGTCCTTGGCGTTTTTCGACAACGGGTGCAATTCAAGGGAAATGCGGTCGATGGCCGCTTCCACGGCCGAATTGAGCAGCTCGACGATCAGCGCCAACAGGCAGACCGCAATCAACAACGCCTGCTCGACACGATTCACGTTCAGGAAGAACGACAGCGGGATCAGAATGACGTTGAGCAACACCAATTGCCGAAAAGCCGCTTCGCCGGTGAATGCTGCGCGTAGGCCGTCCAGCGAGTAGCCGGAAGCATTGAGGATACGTTTCAGGCCGGTCTGGCCTTTGAAAGGTGACATAGAGTAGGAACTGACCAAAAAAGGAGTGGGAAAGCTAGATTAACCAAAGTCAAAAAAACGTGAAGGCGCCAGCGCTTAATGGCTTGAAATTGACTCGAGTTGTTGCAGCAGCAACGCCGCCTGGGTGCGGGTCCGCACATTCAGTTTACGAAAAATCGCGGTGACGTGGGCCTTGATGGTCGCTTCGGAAACGCTCAGTTCGTAGGCAATCTGCTTGTTCAGCAACCCTTCGCAAACCATCGTCAGCACCCGGAACTGTTGCGGAGTCAAGCTCGCAAGGCCTTCACTGGCCGCCTTGGCCTCATCGGAAACGCTGACGGCTTCGAATGCTTGCGGTGGCCAGAAAACATCGCCATCGAGCACCGCGCGCACGGCTTTCTGGATAACACTCAAATCGCTGGACTTGGGTATGAAACCGCTTGCACCAAATTCACGGGACTTGACCATGATCGTCGCTTCTTCCTGGGCCGAGACCATGACCACAGGAATTTGCGGATACTGGCCGCGCAACAGTACCAACCCGGAAAAACCATACGCGCCCGGCATGTTCAGGTCCAGCAGCACCAGATCCCAGTCGGCCTTTTCGCTCAGGCGTGCCTCCAGCTCGGCAATGCTCGCCACTTCCACCAACCGGACATCCGGGCCCAGGCCCAGGGTCAGCGCTTGATGCAGGGCGGAACGAAAAAGAGGGTGGTCATCGGCAATCAGGATTTCGTATGTGGCCATTTTTCAAATGATCCTGTTTTTCATGGGATGCCCGATGCATTCGGGTATCGCCAAACAACTCGAGGTAACAGCCACGCAGCCGCTCCAACGGGGCACGTTCAACGCAAAAAACGGCGTTTCAAACTCTGGCCGCACCCTAATGGGCGCCAAGCATGCCCAGCCAAACCGGGGTGGTCAAGCGACATGGCCGGTACACTTTATTGCAGCATCGGAGACAATCAGGCCGTCACTGCCACTGCTGGTTGAAGATAGGCCATCAACTCGGTGTGCGCCGGGGTCGAAACATCCATTTCCAGCTGACGCTTGGCATCGAGGTAATGCTGGCTGAACACATCGAAATAAGCGTCGAGCGCCGAGGCCGCCTCTACATCGCCTGCAAGATCGAGACATAACGCCGCGACTTCCGCAGTACACAAGTGTTCGCTACGGGTGGAGCGGCGCAATTGATAGCGTGAAAGCTTCTCGGGCAACAAACTGAGGATCGGAAGCGCGTCGAAATAGGGGCTTTTACGGAAAATCTTCCGGGCTTCGGTCCACGTCGCGTCGAGCAAGATGAACAGCGGCCTCCTGCCTTGATCGACCGCCACGCTATGAGTCACCCGCTCGGGCGCGACATATTCACCCGGGAACACCAGATAAGGCTGCCATTGTGGGTCGGACAGCAAGGCCAGCAACTGCTGATCGACTTCGGTACGCGACCAGATGAAGGCATGGTTGTCACGCACCACATCGGCAATCAACCAACCGGTGTTGCTGGGCTTGAACACTTCCTTGCCTGTCATGATCAGGCATACCCCGGAGCGAGTCTCAACCTGCGGACGCCAGGCGCACAGGCAGTGACTCTCGATCACGCGGCAAGCGCGGCACCTTGTTGCCCGCCATCCACGGGCCTGAATCGGCTTGATACCTTCCTCTTCGCGCTGGTCGCGCAGGCGGGCTACGGCGTTGGGGGCATGGTTCATCGCAGGCCACACCGGCAGACAAAAGAGATCGACACGAAAAGCACTCGGATGGGTGAAAGTGCCGGCAGTTTACCAGACCCGCCGGTGCAAACCTGTACCGTGCAGGCCTGCTCCCCTATAATTCGCCGCCACTGAACGCACAGTCATGTGATGGGTCAAACACCCATCACTGCCCCAGGAGAGTTTCATGCTGCGCCTTATCGTTCCCACCGCTGCCATTCTGCTGGCGTCGACCTTCAACGCCCAGGCGGCGTCCTTGAGTGAGCAGAATCTGAACAGAGAGCTGCGAAACGTCGCCACACAAAGCAGCGTCGGCACTCCGCGGGCGATCAATGAAGACATTCTCGATCAGGGCTACACGGTCGAAGGCAATGTGCTGATCAACCACCTGAGTGTGCAAAGCAGCCACGCCAACAAGATGCGTGCCGACCCCAAGGCTGTGTACTTCCAGCTTGGCGCCTCGGTATGCAACAACCCGTCCTTCCGCAAGCTGATGGCCAAGGGGGCGGTCATGCGTTATGACTTCACCGAGGTAAAGACCAACCGCGCGGTCGGTTCTGCAAGCTACCAGGAATCGGATTGCCCGAAAGCGACCCAGAAGAAAAAGTAAGTCAGTGGGATTTTGCGCGCCGCTGCTCATCCTCGGCGCGCAGTTCCGCCACCAGCGCCTGCAAATAACGTGAACGCTGATGCGCGTCCATAAGACGCCGGCAGCACTCCTCCTCGAGACTCAAATGATTGATCTCGGCTGATGACTTCAGCAATCGATACAGTTGCGTATCGATCTCCAGAATGACCCTGGCCATGGCTTTCCGGCTCCCTGCACCTCACTCGTGATGAGCGGCAAATCCTTGAACCGCTTGTACCCTGCGCCCTGCCCTTGACGCCAAGTTGTCGTGTAATACCTGTACCTAAGTAAATCAGAGTACTGAACACTCGGGGCGGGTTCAGACGGGCGGTGAAATCACCTTGCAAATCGTCAATAACCGGTTGCCAGGAAAGACTTTGCGGCGCAATGATCAAGGCAACAATCATCGCGACGGTCTAGATTTCAGGTATCTACGTTCATTGTGTCAGGACTGGAAAAGGCGCCGCCCGTTTCGTCTTGCGCTGTGCGAACGTTTCTTTCATCCAAGGGAAAAACAGAGCCGGTATGGTGACCCGACCAGGGTCAAGTGAATCGCCCAGGCATGGGCCTGGGCAAACAGCGACACATGAAGTGTCGTGGCGCCGACGCGTCAATGGTCGAAGCCGACGGCTCTGTCCAGAAGGAGAAGTTGAATGCCTTACCAACCGAATGACCTCCTAAGCCGCCATTTTGAACAAAGCGGCCACGACCTCATCAGCAAGGTCGAAGAGCAACTCAACCTGGTTTCACCCAACAGCCCGAATACCCCGATCTACCGCGACATGATCCTGACCGTGCTGCGCATGGCGCAGGAAGACCACAATCGCTGGAATGCCAAGATAACCCTGCAAACCCTGCGCGAACTGGAGCACGCTTTCCGAGTGCTTGAGCAGTTCAAGGGGCGACGCAAAGTCACAGTCTTCGGCTCCGCGCGCACGCCAGTGGAACATCCCTTATATGGTCTCGCTCGCGAACTCGGCGCCGCCCTGGCTCGCTCCGACATGATGGTCATCACGGGTGCGGGCGGCGGCATCATGGCTGCAGCCCACGAAGGTGCAGGCTTGGAAAACAGCCTGGGATTCAACATCACCCTGCCCTTCGAGCAACATGCCAACCCCACCGTCCAGGGCACTACCAACCTGCTGCCCTTCCATTTTTTCTTCACGCGCAAGCTGTTCTTCGTCAAGGAAGCGGATGCACTGGTGTTGTGCCCAGGCGGTTTCGGCACCCTGGACGAAGCGCTGGAAGTACTGACGCTGATCCAGACGGGCAAAAGCCCATTGGTGCCCGTAGTGCTGCTGGACGCGCCGGGCGGCAAATTCTGGCAGGGCGCACTGGACTTCATTCACCATCAACTGGAGGAGAATCGTTACATCCTGCCTACCGACATGAAGCTGGTGAAACTGGTCTACAGCGCCGAAGAAGCGGTGGAGCAGATCAACCAGTTCTACAGCAATTACCACTCCAGCCGCTGGCTCAAACATCAGTTCGTGATTCGCATGAACCACAAGCTCAGTGACAGGGCACTCGAACACATGCAGGAATCATTCGCAGACTTGTGCCTGAGCGATCAATTTCATCAACATGCCTATAACGGCGAGGAGCAGGACGAAGCACGGTTCAGCCACCTCGCGCGGCTGGCCTTTAACTTTACCGCTCGTGACCACGGCCGGCTTCGCGAGTTGGTGGATTACATCAACCTGGCGGAAAACTGGGCCCAAACCCAGCCACCGGCACAGCAGCGTACGCGAGAGCCATTAAAGGTTACGTGAGACAAAAAAACGGCCCGCTATCGAAATAGTGAGCCGTTTCAGTCAATCGTCCATCCCTCGGCCGCTGAACAAGCGGCTGATCATTTCCATGGAGAATCCCCGATACGCCAGGAACCTGCCTTGTTTGGCGCGCTCCCGGGCATCTATCGGTAATTGCCCGGAAAACTTGCGTCGCCAGGCGTCCTGCAATTGTTCCTGCCAGTCGATGCCGCTCTCGCGCAGGGCGAGTTCGATATCACTACGCTGCAGCCCACGCTGACTTAACTCTTCACGAATGCGTAAAGGGCCATAGCCGCTACGGGCACGGTAGGAAACGAAGCTTTCAAGGTAGCGGGATTCGGACAACAAACCCTCTTCCGTCAATCGGTCGAGTGCTGTTTCAATCATTTCGGGGAGAGCCCCGCGCTGACGCAGTTTACGCGTCAGCTCGACGCGCCCATGCTCGCGTCGTGCGAGCAGGTCCATTGCGGTTCGCCGCACCGCGACGAGGGTATCGAGTACAGCGGTCATCGGATCAATCAGATATCAGCATCAGCCAGATCGTCTTCGGTCTCTTTGACCGCAGAAGCCTTGGCATCCGCTACCGAAGCCGGAGACAGCAGTTTGTCACGCAGTTGCTTCTCAAGCGTTGCGGCAATATCCGGGTTATCCGCCAGGTACTTGGCCGAGTTGGCCTTACCCTGACCGATCTTGGTGCCGTTATAGGCATACCAGGCGCCGGACTTCTCGACGAAACCGTGCAGAACACCCAGGTCGATCATCTCGCCGTTGAGGTAGATGCCCTTGCCGTAAAGAATCTGGAACTCGGCCTGACGGAACGGCGAAGCCACCTTGTTCTTTACAACCTTGACGCGGGTCTCGCTACCGACGACTTCATCACCTTCTTTCACCGCACCCGTGCGGCGGATATCCAGACGAACCGACGCGTAGAACTTCAGAGCGTTACCACCGGTAGTCGTTTCCGGGCTACCGAACATCACGCCGATTTTCATGCGGATCTGGTTGATGAAGATCACCAGGCAGTTGGCGTTCTTGATGTTACCGGTGATTTTACGCAGAGCCTGGGACATCAGACGGGCTTGCAGGCCCACGTGCATGTCACCCATTTCGCCTTCGATTTCAGCTTTCGGCACCAACGCCGCCACGGAGTCGACGATGATCACGTCGACCGCATTGGAACGCACCAGCATGTCGGTGATTTCCAGGGCTTGCTCACCGGTGTCAGGCTGGGACACCAGCAGGTCGTCGACGTTGACGCCCAGCTTGCCGGCGTACTCAGGGTCCAGGGCGTGTTCGGCATCGACGAATGCGCAGGTCGCGCCGGCTTTCTGAGCCTGGGCGATCACGGACAATGTCAGTGTGGTTTTACCGGAAGATTCAGGACCGTAGATTTCAACAATGCGACCTTTTGGCAGACCGCCAATGCCCAAAGCGATGTCCAGACCCAGAGAGCCAGTGGAGATGGCCGGAATCGCCTGACGGTCCTGATCGCCCATACGCATTACGGCACCCTTGCCGAATTGACGTTCGATCTGACCCAGGGCCGCAGCCAAGGCTTTCTTCTTGTTGTCGTCCATTAAAGTCCTCACGTAATCAATAAGGCCTGACGGCCAACACCTGTATAAGTAGCCAGTATTATTCCACAGCGTTTGCGGATCGCCTACCCCTGATTTGAGATTTCTCCCGCAGCATGGCGCAGCAGCCCCTCTAGCGCGGCCTTCACCGTTTGTCGGCGAACCTCGTCACGGTTACCGGCAAAGTGCTGCACCTCGCTGAACACCTGATCGTCGACGCCCCAGGCCAACCATACGGTGCCCACCGGCTTCTTCGGTGAACCGCCGTCCGGCCCCGCCACCCCACTGACCGCCACGGCAAAACGCGCATGGCTTTTTTCCTGCGCACCACGGACCATGGCCTCGACCACTTCCCGACTGACCGCCCCTACCGTTGAAAACAGCTCGGGCGGCACATTCAGCTGGAGCGTCTTCTGTCGGTTGGAATAGGTGACATAACCGGCCTCGAACCACGCGGAGCTACCCGGTATCCGGGTAATCGCCTCGCTGATGCCGCCGCCCGTACAGGATTCGGCGGCGGTGACATGGGCATTGAGAACCTGCAGGCGCCTGCCGAGTTCAGCGGCCAGCTGTGTGATTTCTTTCACGGTCATCTCCTGATCGAACGGAATGAGGCTTAACGTACACGAGCGAATGGTGCTTGCAAGTTACAGGCACGAGCCGCCCGGACACACATCTCACAGGCTTGCAGGCGGGAGCAACACCGTCTTTGCCTGCTTCCAAAGCAGCAAACGTTCCTGCAGCCCGTTCAAACCGCCATTGATACGTCGAGTAATACTGTTGAACTCATCGACGTCGGCCAGTTCATTGAGGCCGTTTCGCTCCCAGAACCAGGCCGCGGATTCAGCGGCCCATTGTGGCAGCTCCAACAGTTCCGGTTGCTGCAACAAACGCTCATCACCAAAAAGTGCCCGACTGCACTGCAGATAATTACTGCGACCGGTGATCTGGATCAGCCCACGCCCCCGATAGCGTTGACCGTCGCCGTCGGCTTCAGGGGAGTTGCCCAGGCGCATGGCCAGGTCCCCGGTATCGTATTTCTCGAGATATTTTTCGCCGCCCAACTCTCGCACATATTGCAGTTGCCCCGACTCGTGGCCGATTTGCGCCAGGAAGGCGGCGATACGCCCGGGGGTACTGATGTTACGACGTGCCATGGCGTTATTGAGGGCGAGAATGAACAGGCCCGATCGAGTGCGGGCACCTGGGAAAATCATGAGTAACTGCTGCTCAGTGAGGCGCATCGCTCGTTCCTTTGATTGATGCATGAAATTCGCAAGATGGCGCCGGGAGAAATACGCCGGCAGCGTATTGAACGCCGCATCCCGAACGCCAGACTACACACCTCTCCCACGCAAGCCCCGCCGGTAATTGTTGCACCGTGTTGTGTTGCCAGCGCAGCGCGCAGAGCGCCAGCCATTCACTATGGGTCGGAGCGAGAATCGCGCGGCGGTGCATCATCGATACCGATACGCCTGGCCACCCAGCGCCCGTACAATCCTACGGCCATGTCAGCCCCGGCTATCGCGGTGAGACAACCGAAGGCGCCGGCGGCCCAGATCGACATCCCGGCGGCGTACAGCAACATCATCGCCGAGACGCCGCACACCATGCAGGCCCCGGAACGCAAAGCCAGGCGTCTCAGCAATGACCAGCCACGGGCGCCCTCCTTGTCGGCGCGCCACATTTCCCCGGACACCCCACTGACCACTGCGAGCGCGACGACGAGCCAGATAGGCAGGTCCAGCAACAGTTGCTGCTCGTTTGTCATGTCGGGCCTCCAGGATGCCTGGCTTGTGATGCTAGCGGTTAAGCGCAAGATTATGCATGTATGCATATACAGTCAATGCATTAATGCATTTATTTGCCGAGTAAAATACTTGGCTTCGTAAGGGCGAACAACGATAACGCCGTATTGTAGAAAAACCGCGGTGTCTGGTTCGCCGGCAAGCCTGGCTCCTGCGAGGCGGCAAACCAAAGGTCAACGCGCGTACATGCCCCACCAGAACACATGACCCAGGATCAGGATCTGCTCCTCCTGCATTTCCAGGAAGGTGTAGTCCTCGTCAGGATGCTCTTCGCGGTTAAAGCTACGCAGGCGAATCCCTGTCGGCAGCCGATACAGCTGTTTCACTCGCAACTGGCCGTTATGATTGATGGCATAGAGGTCGCCATCGACGATATCGCCAATCCCACACTTGCCGGCGTTGACGCCCACCGTGGCACCGTCGCGCAACACCGGCAGCATGCTGTTGCCGCGCACCGTCACGCATTTGGCCTGGTCGAACTGCACGCCGTTATGGCGCAAGCTACGCTTGCCGAAGCGCAGGCTGGCGCGCTCGCTCTCTTCGATGACGAATCTTCCTGATCCTGCAGCCAATTCAACCTCGCGAAGAAAGGGTACCGAGACCTCGTCGTCATCAATAGGGGTATCGTCGTCCCACAGACTGATGTCGGTAAGTTGCGAGTGCGCGGCTTCACGCCGGGCACCCAACGCCTGCGCGATAAGCACCCGGCCACGCAATTGATCGGTACTGACGGCGAAGTATTCGGCGATCTTCGAAATGTGCTTATCAGAGGGGTCGACAATCTTCCCGCCGAGGATGCGCGAAAGTGTGGATTGAGGCACGCCGGTGCGACGGTGAAGCTCCGTTGGGGAGATACCGTGCTGATCGAGCAGCGCTCTTAAAACGGTCGAAACATTGCGTTTTTGCATAATGCGCATAATGCTCGAAGTTTTTTGCCACGACAAATGCTTAATTGCATAAACGATGCATGATTGATCAATGAAGACGTCACCCGGCCGTGATGCCTGCGTCAACCAGACTGCCCATGGTAACCTTGCGCCCATCGCGGAAAAGCCGTGCCCATGCTCGCTTTTGCCCCACACCTTTTGAATGAGTTTTCCTGGCAATCCGATGAATAAAGCCCTCTCCGACCTGTCCTCGCACACGCCGATGATGCAGCAATACTGGCGGCTAAAGAACCAGCACCCTGACCAGCTTATGTTCTATCGCATGGGCGACTTCTACGAGATCTTCTATGAAGACGCGAAGAAGGCCGCCAAGCTCCTCGACATCACCCTGACCGCTCGCGGGCAGTCAGCCGGCCAGGCGATTCCGATGTGCGGCATTCCTTACCATGCGGCGGAAGGTTATCTGGCGAAACTGGTAAAGCTCGGCGAGTCGGTGGTGATCTGCGAGCAGGTCGGCGACCCGGCCACCAGCAAAGGCCCGGTGGATCGCCAGGTAGTGCGGATCATCACCCCGGGCACGGTGAGCGACGAAGCGCTGCTCGATGAGCGCCGGGACAACCTGATCGCCGCCGTCCTGGGCGACGAGCGCCTGTTCGGCCTGGCGGTGCTGGATATCACCAGTGGCAACTTCAGCGTGCTGGAAATCAAGGGCTGGGAAAACCTGCTGGCGGAACTGGAGCGCGTCAATCCGGTGGAATTGCTGATCCCGGATGACTGGCCCAAGGATCTGCCTGCCGAGAAACGTCGTGGCGTTCGTCGCCGTGCGCCGTGGGATTTCGAGCGTGATTCGGCCTTCAAGAGTCTTTGCCAGCAATTCTCGACCCAGGACCTCAAGGGTTTCGGTTGTGAAAACCTGACCCTGGCCATCGGCGCCGCCGGTTGCCTGCTGGCCTACGCGAAAGAAACCCAGCGCACCGCCCTGCCGCACTTGCGCAGCCTGCGCCACGAACGCCTGGACGATACCGTGGTGCTGGATGGGGCGAGTCGCCGCAACCTGGAACTGGACACCAACTTGGCCGGCGGTCGTGACAACACCCTGCAGTCGGTGGTCGATCGTTGCCAGACCGCCATGGGCAGCCGCCTGCTGACTCGCTGGCTGAACCGCCCGCTGCGTGACCTGAACGTGTTGCTGGCGCGGCAGACCTCGATCACCTGCCTGCTGGACGGCTACCGTTTCGAAAAGCTGCAGCCGCAGCTCAAGGAAATCGGCGACATCGAGCGCATTCTCGCCCGGATCGGCCTGCGCAATGCCCGTCCGCGCGACCTCGCGCGCCTGCGCGATGCCCTCGGCGCGCTGCCGCAACTGCAAGCGGCAATGACCGAACTTGAAGCGCCGCACCTCAACCAACTGGCAGACACTACCAGCACCTACCCGGAGCTGGCGGCCTTGCTGGAAAAAGCCATCATCGACAACCCGCCCGCGGTGATCCGTGACGGCGGGGTGTTGAAAACCGGTTACGACAGCGAACTCGATGAACTGCAATCACTCAGCGAAAACGCCGGGCAATTCCTGATCGACCTCGAAGCCCGCGAAAAAGCCCGCACCGGCCTGTCTCACCTGAAAGTCGGCTACAACCGCATCCACGGCTACTTCATCGAACTGCCGAGCAAGCAGGCTGAATCCGCACCCGCCGACTACATTCGCCGCCAGACCCTCAAAGGCGCCGAGCGCTTCATTACGCCGGAACTGAAGGCCTTCGAAGACAAGGCTCTTTCTGCCAAGAGCCGTGCCCTGGCACGTGAGAAGATGCTGTACGAAGCGCTGCTCGAAGACCTGATCGCCCAACTGCCACCCTTGCAGGACACTGCTGCAGCGCTGGCCGAGCTCGACGTACTGAGTAACCTGGCCGAACGGGCGCTGAACCTCGACCTGAACTGCCCGCGTTTTGTCAGCGAGCCGTGCATGCGGATCACCCAGGGTCGTCACCCTGTGGTTGAACAAGTATTGACCACGCCTTTCGTGGCCAACGACCTGAGTCTCGACGACAACACCCGCATGCTGGTGATCACCGGTCCGAACATGGGCGGTAAGTCCACCTACATGCGCCAGACCGCCTTGATTGTACTCCTGGCACACATCGGCAGCTTCGTGCCGGCGGCCAGTTGTGAATTGTCCCTGGTCGACCGCATCTTCACCCGAATCGGCTCCAGCGATGACCTGGCCGGCGGGCGCTCGACCTTCATGGTCGAGATGAGCGAAACCGCCAACATCCTGCACAACGCCACCGAACGCAGCCTGGTGCTGATGGACGAAGTCGGGCGCGGCACCAGCACCTTCGACGGCCTGTCCCTGGCGTGGGCGGCGGCGGAACGCCTGGCACACCTGCGGGCCTACACGTTGTTCGCCACCCACTACTTTGAGCTGACGGTACTGCCGGAAGCCCAGCCATTGGTGGCCAACGTGCACCTCAATGCCACCGAGCACAACGAACGCATCGTGTTCCTGCACCATGTACTGCCAGGGCCGGCCAGCCAGAGCTATGGCCTGGCAGTCGCGCAGTTGGCTGGTGTTCCGAACGAAGTGATCGTACGCGCCCGTGAGCACTTGAGCCGGCTGGAAGACACCGCCCTGCCCCATGAGGCGCCTGCGCCAGCCAAAGGCAAACCGGCCACGCCGCAGCAGAGCGACATGTTCGCGAGCTTGCCGCATCCGGTGCTGGATGAACTGGCCAAACTTGATCTGGACAACATGACGCCACGTCGCGCACTCGAAATGCTCTATACACTAAAGACACGGGTCTAACGCACAGGCTTGCAAGCTGTTAGAATCTCGCGCGGTTTGGGATGCTGCGGGCTATTAGCCTGGCTTGCAGACTATCGCTCCCAAACCTTGCGACCCCTACGTGAAGGGGCGCTGCAAGCCGCGCCTGAGGAGAAAATTAGAAATGACCTTCGTCGTCACCGACAACTGCATCAAGTGCAAGTACACCGACTGCGTAGAAGTCTGTCCGGTGGACTGCTTTTACGAAGGCCCGAATTTCCTGGTGATTCACCCGGATGAGTGCATCGACTGCGCACTGTGCGAACCTGAATGCCCTGCAGTGGCCATCTTCTCCGAAGATGAAGTCCCTGCCGGCATGGAAAACTTTATCGCGCTGAACCTCGAATTAGCCGAGGTCTGGCCGAACGTTACCGAACGCAAGGATCCGTTGCCCGATGCCGCTGAGTGGGATGGCAAGCCAGGCAAGATCGAATACCTCGAACGCTGATTATCCCCACGTTCCTGAAAAAGGCCCCACAAGGGCCTTTTTTTTAAGATCAAAAGATCGCAGCCTTCGGCAGCTCCTACAGGTGCAGGCAAAAAAAGGGGCGGTATGACCCGCCCACATTTTTTCCCTATTCCCTGTGTTCCTTTTCATCATCCTGATGAATCGCTTCCTGCGATGTCCTTTCCCCTCATCCTTGAAGGGCGTGTCTATCCGTTGACACAACACCGATACTAGAGTTTTTACCGCCAAGAGCAATCGTCCGATCAGGCCCTGATGCCTTGTCACATCCCGTTCATGTTAGAAAATCTGCTTGTTTATCAGTCGGATAAAAAAGACCTGCGAAAAATATGGTCGACTGCCAACCTGTAAAAATAGTGAACACTTACGCAAAGAGTAAGCGAAGACTTACACCCTGAAGCTACAAAGCCGCGCTGGCGTCCCCGAGATCAAAACCAGAATTGCAGATAACAAAAAGCCCCGAACCAGTCGGGGCTTCTTGTTATCCAGCAAACGAATGGCTTATTGAAATAGCGACTCGCTCGATAGCCCGTTTTTCTCCAGGATCTCCCGCAGACGCTTCAGGCCTTCTACCTGAATCTGTCTAACCCGCTCCCGGGTCAGGCCAATTTCCAGGCCCACATCTTCAAGGGTGCTGCTCTCGTGACCGCGCAGGCCGAAGCGGCGTACAACCACCTCGCGCTGCTTGTCGGTCAACTCCGAGAGCCATTGGTCGATGCTTTGAGACAGGTCGTCATCCTGCAGTAGCTCGCATGGATCGGTTGGGCGATCGTCGGTAAGGGTGTCCAGCAGGGTCTTATCCGAATCCGGACCCAGCGAGACGTCGACCGAAGAAACCCGCTCGTTGAGGCCCAGCATGCGCTTGACCTCCGCTACCGGTTTTTCCAGCAGGTTGGCGATCTCCTCGGGTGAGGGTTCATGATCGAGTTTTTGCGTCAACTCCCGTGCGGCCCGCAGGTACACGTTGAGCTCCTTGACCACATGGATCGGCAACCGGATGGTCCGGGTCTGATTCATGATTGCGCGCTCGATGGTCTGACGAATCCACCAGGTTGCGTAGGTTGAGAAGCGGAAGCCGCGCTCAGGGTCGAATTTCTCCACCGCCCTGATCAATCCGAGGTTGCCCTCTTCGATCAGATCGAGCAGCGAAAGGCCCCGATTGACGTAACGTCGGGCGATTTTCACCACCAGGCGCAGGTTACTTTCGATCATGCGTTTGCGCCCGGCCGGATCACCACTTTGCGACAGGCGCGCAAAATGCACTTCTTCTTCGGGGGACAGTAGAGGGGAAAAGCCGATTTCATTGAGGTACAGCTGCGTGGCATCGAGTGCCCGCGTGTAATCGATGTACTTGTGTTGCTTCAATGTCGCGGAGTGTTTGGATTTGGCACGAACGGAAGGTGGAGCCGCCCCTTCATCATTCGACATCGAATCCGTGCCGACGTCGGCCTCCATCAGGAGAACCTCATCGTCGATGTCAAACTCCGGCACTTCTTTACTGAGAGCCATTGTTATAGTCCTTTGGTGAGTTCGACCTCAAGCTCAAGCGGCGCCTTTATCCCTGGCAACGCTGGAGCCTGTCCCCTCTACGTGACGGAACAGGCTGGAAAGCGATCAACGACGCGGCAGGAATTGCAGCGGATCTACAGGTTTACCTTGGCGGCGAATCTCAAAATGCAGTTTCACCCGGTCTGTACCCGTTGACCCCATTTCGGCAATTGTCTGTCCGACCTTGACCTGCTGCCCCTCCCGAACCAACAGCCTGCGGTTATGTCCGTAGGCACTGACGTAGGTTTCACTGTGCTTGATGATGACTAATTCGCCGTAGCCCCTTAAGCCACTCCCGGCGTATACCACCGTCCCATCAGACGCAGCTAAAACAGGCTGTCCCAAATCCCCTGCGATATCAATTCCTTTATTCAAACTACCGTTTGAGGAGAATTTGCCGATTAAAATGCCATTAGATGGCCACCCCCAGCCGGTCGGGGCTGGACCCGGTGGAGGCAGTGGAGTGGGTGCCGGCTTGTTCGCGACGGACGGTACAACCACCGGTGTCGTCGTGGTCGTACCGTCTGCAGAGCGACGGATGACCGTGGTCTTACTTGACGATGAAGGCGAAGAACTGGAGGAGCTGACCACCGTTGTCGGCGTTGAACCGCTGCGTCCATCGAAGCGAATCGTCTGACCCGGATGGATGGTGTACGGCGGCGCTATGTTATTGCGCGCCGCCAGTGCCTTGTAATCCCAGCCGTAGCGAAAGGCGATGGAAAACAGCGTGTCCTTGGGGCGAACGACGTATTGCCCGGTGGTCACGGCCGGACGCTGGGCGGCGGCATTGTTGCGGTCGACAACGCGTACGTCGCTGGATTTGTTACTGGAGCAACCGACCAGCAGGGTGCTCATGACAAGGCCAGTCACCAGGCGCTGAAAGCTCGTTGTACCCATACGCTGCGCTATGACTGTGAGACTCACCCGCCGCTCCCTTTGTGGTGGCTGAAAATGTAATTTGCCGTGTTCCGGCACGAAGTGTCGCAAGTATAACGGGCCGTGCCGGCTTTACCCTTAATGAAGCGAACTCGCTTGGCGCACACGTTTGCTGTCCGCCGAAACAACCCGTTTAACCAATCGACCCCGCTGTAAGACAGAGGCAATCGAAGAGAATTCAGCGCGTTTAAATAAATGCTCAGGCCAGTGGACCATTGAGTAACGGGACGAAGCGCACCGACCCCAGGACACGCCTGGAAAAGCCATGTTCTTCCCGGATGATCAGCATCAATTGTTGCACCTCACCGGAGCCCACCGGGATCACCAGGCGCCCACCCGGGGCCAGTTGATCGAGCAGCGCCTGAGGAACGTCTGTTGCCACCGCCGTAACGATAATGCCGTTGTAGGGCGCCAGTGCTGGCCAGCCCTCCCAGCCATCGCCCCAGCGAAATACCACGTTACGCAAATTCAGCTCGACCAGGCGTTCCTTGGCCCGGTCTTGCAGCACCTTGATACGTTCCACGGAAAAGACCCGCTCGACCAGTTGCGACAGCACCGCCGTCTGATACCCCGACCCCGTACCAATTTCCATGACCTTGTCCAATGGCCCGGCTTCGAGCAGTAGCTCGCTCATGCGAGCCACCATGTAGGGCTGGGAGATGGTCTGGTTATGGCCGATGGGTAGCGCCGTGTCTTCGTAGGCTCGGTGCGCCAATGCCTCGTCGACGAACAGATGACGCGGTGTACGCCGAATGACTTCCAACACCTTGGCGTTGCAAATCCCCTCCTCGTACAGGCGCTGGATCAGGCGCTCACGGGTCCGTTGCGAGGTCATGCCGATGCCGCGACGCATCATGTCGTCTTGTCCACGCGTCATGGTCGCAGGCCCTCCAACCATCCGTCGAGGCTCCTGAAGGCATCATTGAAGGTGCGATCAAGCTGCAAAGGGGTGATGGAAACATAGCCTTGCATTACGGCATGGAAATCGGTGCCGGGGCCGCCATCCTCAGCGTCCCCCGCCGCAGCGATCCAGTACCCGGACTTGCCTCGCGGGTCGACCACCTTCATCGGCGCTGCCGCGCGGGCGCGATGCCCGAGGCGGGTCAACTGGATACCGCGGATGTGCTCCAGCGGCAAATTGGGAATGTTCACGTTCAGTACCGTACGCGGTGGCAGCTCGAGATCCGCATGGGCCTCGACCAGTTTGCGCGCAAAGTGGGCCGCCGTGGCCAGGTTGTCGACCTGTCGCGAGACCAGCGAAAAGGCAAACGCAGGCCGCGTCAGGAATCGACCTTCGAGCGCCGCCGCAACCGTACCCGAGTAGAGCACGTCGTCCCCCAGGTTGGCGCCCAGGTTGATGCCGGACACCACCATGTCCGCTTCACGCTCCAACAAGCCGTTGAGGCCCAGGTGCACACAATCGGTCGGCGTGCCATTGACGCTGATAAAGCCGTTGGCAAGCGTGTGTGGATGTAACGGACGGTCCAGCGTGAGCGAACTGCTCGCGCCGCTTTTGTCCTGGTCCGGGGCAACCACCACGCACTCGGTGTAATCCGCCAGCGCAGCATAAAGCGCGGCGAGTCCGGGTGCGGTTACCCCGTCGTCGTTAGAAATCAGAATACGCATGGGCTGTCCGTCTGCCCCACCGGCACCAGATCGACAAGCTCGCGCACCAATACGGTGGCGAAGCATCCGGCCGGCAGGACGAATTCCAGTTGCAGAATGTCAGGCGAGGGATAATGCCACGTCAACCCGGCAATGGGCAGCCGCAGGATGCGACGTTCATGGCTCATTCCGGCGTTGACCAACCAATCGCGAAGTTCCACTTCGCGCGCGGCTATCGCCTGCTCCAGTTCATGGACAGCGCCCATGGCCGGCGAGTCACCTTCGCCCCACTGTGGACCGGTCGGGTGCAGATCGAGAATCGCCAGTCGCGGGTCACTGCATTCAGCTTCGCCGGCCGCAAAGAAGCTGCGGCTGTCGGTGAATGCCAACAGATCGCCGACCCGCGCTTGCTGCCAGGTACCGTCGGCGACACGCGCCGCCAACACCTGGTTGAACAGAAAACTGCGAGCTGTGGAAAGCAGGCGCGAACGCACGTTGCGCTGCTCCGGCAAGGCCTTGCGCGCAGCCCAGGCGCGGGCGTCGACCACGTTGCCGCCGTCATGCCCAAAGCGCTGGGCACCGAAATAATTGGGGATGCCTTGCTTGGCAATCAGCTGCAGCCGCGCTTCGATGGCAGCCTTGTCACCCGCGAACTGTGTCAGGCGCAAGGTGAAGCCGTTGGCCGAGTGGGCACCGCGTTGCAGCTTGCGTTTATGCCGGCTGGTCTTGAGGATTCTAAGCGTGTCGTTTTCTGCCGCGGACAGATCCGGATCGGCTTTGCCCGGCAGTTGTACGCTGAACCACTGGCGTGTCAGCGCCTGGCGATCCTTGAGTCCGGCGTAGCTGACGGTGCGCAATGACACCCCGGCGGCCTTGGCGATTCGACGTGCCGCCTCTTCAGTATTCAGGCCGCGTTTTTCCACCCAGATCCACAGGTGTTCGCCATCACCGCTCAAGGGAATATCAAGGACTTCATCGACCTGGAAATCTTCCGCGATGGCTTTCAGTACGGCGCTGCCGAGCGGTTCCCCATAGGCCCGCGGGCCGAGCAATTGCAGTTCGTTCATGCGCGCAGCAACAAGGCAACGGAATGCACGGCAATGCCCTCTTCGCGACCGACGAAGCCGAGCTTCTCGGTGGTGGTAGCTTTCACGTTCACTTGATCCAACTCAACTTGGAGATCCGCGGCAATCAGCGCGCGCATCGATTCGATATGTGGGGCCATTTTTGGCGCCTGGGCAACGATGGTGTTATCGACGTTACCGACCTTCCAGCCTTTGGCGTGGATCAATGCGACGACATGACGCAACAGCGCTCGGCTGTCGGCGCCCTTGAATTGCGGGTCGGTGTCCGGGAAATGCTTGCCGATGTCACCCAGCGCAGCCGCGCCGAGCAAGGCATCGCTCAAGGCGTGCAGCAGGACGTCACCGTCGGAGTGAGCGAGCAGCCCGAAGCCGTGTGCAATGCGCACGCCGCCCAGAGTGATGAAATCGCCTTCAGCGAAACGGTGCACATCATAGCCGTGGCCAATACGCATAAAAAAACGCCCCGAATTTTGTCAGGGCGTGATTCTACCTGCATTAGGCACCTAGAGCATGCGCGTGATGCCGCAAGTGTTCATCGATGAAACTGGCGATGAAGAAATAGCTGTGGTCATAGCCCGGTTGCAGGCGCAACGTCAGCGGGTGACCGGCCAGTTTGGCCGCCTGTTGCAAGGCTTCAGGCTTCAACTGATTGGCGAGGAAATCGTCGCGATCGCCTTGGTCAACCAACAGCGGCAGCTTTTCATCGGCCTCGGCGATTAATGCACAGGCATCCCATTCACGCCATTTCGAACGGTCTTCTCCCAGATAGCGGGAAAAGGCTTTCTGCCCCCAAGGGCAATCCATCGGATTGTTGATCGGCGAGAACGCCGATACCGACAGATAACGCCCCGGATTGCGCAAGGCACAGACCAGCGCACCGTGGCCACCCATGGAGTGACCGCTGATGCCGCGTTTGTCCGACGCCGGGAAATGCGCCTCGACCAACGCCGGCAGTTCCTGCACGACATAGTCATGCATGCGATAGTGGCGCGACCAGGGTTCCTGGGTGGCGTTCAGATAAAACCCGGCGCCGAGGCCGAAGTCCCAGGCACCGTCCGGATCGCCCGGCACGTCGGGACCGCGAGGGCTGGTGTCCGGTGCGACGATGATCAGTCCCAATTCGGCGGCCATGCGCATGGCGCCGGCCTTTTGCATGAAGTTCTCGTCTGTGCAGGTCAGGCCGGACAACCAGTACAGCACTGGCAACTTGCCGCCCTGCTCGGCTTGCGGCGGCAGGTACACGGCAAACACCATGTCGCAACCGAGCGTTTCCGAGCGATGGCGATAACGCTTGTGCCAACCACCGAAGCTTTTCTGGCAGGAGATATTTTCCAGGCTCATGACTGACCTCAGAAATGAATGACGGAACGGATGCTCTTGCCTTCATGCATCAGGTCAAACGCCTTGTTGATATCTTCCAGGCCCATGGTGTGGGTAATGAAGGTATCCAGCGGGATTTCACCGGCCTCGGCCATTTCCACATAGCTTGGCAATTCGGTACGACCGCGCACGCCGCCGAACGCCGAACCGCGCCAGACGCGACCGGTGACCAGCTGGAACGGACGGGTGGAAATTTCCTGGCCAGCACCGGCCACACCGATGATGACCGACTCGCCCCAACCCTTGTGGCAGCACTCGAGGGCAGCACGCATCAGTTGCACATTGCCGATGCACTCAAAGGAAAAGTCGACGCCGCCGTCGGTCATGTCGACAATGACTTCCTGGATCGGACGGTCGAAGTCTTTCGGGTTTACACAATCGGTTGCACCCAGCTGCTTGGCGATCTCGAATTTGGCCGGGTTGATGTCGATGGCGATGATCCGTGCCGCCTTGGCTTTGACTGCGCCGATGATGGCCGACAAACCAATGCCGCCGAGGCCGAAAATGGCCACGGTATCACCCGGTTTCACCTTGGCCGTGTTCAACACGGCGCCGATGCCGGTGGTGACACCACAACCCAACAGGCAGACTTTTTCCAGCGGCGCTTCCTTGGCGATCTTGGCCACGGAAATTTCCGGCAGCACGGTGTACTCGGAGAAAGTCGAAGTCCCCATGTAGTGGAAAATCGGCTGGCCCTTGTAGGAAAAACGAGTTGTGCCGTCCGGCATCAGGCCTTTGCCCTGGGTTGCGCGAATCGCCTGGCAGAGGTTGGTTTTGCCCGACAGGCAGAATTTGCACTGACGGCATTCCGGGGTGTACAGCGGGATCACATGATCGCCAACCGCCACCGAGGTCACGCCTTCGCCGATCGCTTCGACGATAGCCCCGCCTTCGTGACCGAGGATGGACGGGAAAATGCCTTCCGGGTCAGCGCCCGAGAGGGTGTAGGCATCGGTATGGCAGACACCGGAAGCCACCACGCGCAGCAATACTTCACCGGCCTTGGGCATGGCGACATCGACTTCAACGATCTCCAGAGGTTTCTTGGCCTCGAAGGCAACGGCGGCGCGCGACTTGATCATGGTGATTCTCCAGTGAATAAAAACGAGACAGGGAGTGTAATACATGCCTCAACGATGAATAATCGAGGCAAATGCAAAATATTATTGCTGTACAGGGATAATCCTCCATGTCTGAAAATCGCTGGGAAGGGATCGACGAATTCGTTGCCGTCGCCGAGTGCAGCCAGTTCACCGCTGCCGCTGAACGCCTTGGGGTTTCGTCCTCGCATATCAGTAGACAAATCGTACGCCTGGAAGAGCGCCTGCAAACCCGCCTGCTCTATCGCAGTACTCGCCGGGTCACGCTGACCGAGGCCGGGCAAACCTTCCTGCAACATTGCCAGCGCTTGCAGGATGGCCGCGAAGAGGCCCTGCGGGCGGTCGGCGACTTGACCAGCGAACCCAAGGGCATGCTGCGCATGACCTGTGCCGTGGCGTACGGCGAACGTTTCATAGTACCCCTGGTGACTCGCTTCATGGGGCTTTATCCACAACTTCGAATCGACATCGAACTGAGCAATCGACAACTCGACCTGGTGCATGAAGGCCTGGACCTGGCGATCCGCCTGGGGCGCTTGCAGGACTCACGACTGGTCGCCACGCGCCTCGCTCCTCGGCGCATGTTCCTCTGTGCCTCTCCGTCCTACCTGGAACGCTATGGTCGACCTCACAGCTTGTCGGAACTGAGCCGGCACAATTGTCTTGTTGGCAGTTCGGACCTCTGGCAACTGGAACAGAACGGGCGGGAATTTTCCCAGCGGGTCCAGGGAAACTGGCGGTGCAACAGTGGACAAGCGGTGCTGGACGCGGCGCTACAGGGTGTGGGGTTGTGTCAGCTGCCGGACTATTACGTGCTGGAGCACCTGAAAAGCGGCGCGTTGATTTCGTTGCTCGAAGCCCATCAACCGCCGAATACAGCTGTTTGGGCGCTGTATCCGCAGCAGCGGCATTTGTCGCCGAAGGTGCGCAAGCTGGTGGATTATTTGAAGGAGGGGTTGGCCGAGAGGCCGGAGTATCGAACCTAAGATCAATAGATCGCAGCCTGCGGCAGCTCCTACATTGAATGCGGTCTACTGTAGGAGCTGCCGCAGGCTGCGATCTTTTAGCGGCGGTTGGCCCAACGTTGTCTCAACCACTCGAGGTCTTCAGGGCGAGTAACCTTGAGGTTGTCCGACCGTCCTTCAATCAAGCGAGGAGCCAGCCCGGCCCACTCCATGGCGGAAGCCTCATCGGTAATCACGGCATCAGCC
Organism: Pseudomonas sp. EB271-G4-1; assembly: GCF_058791355.1. Taxonomy (NCBI): domain Bacteria; kingdom Pseudomonadati; phylum Pseudomonadota; class Gammaproteobacteria; order Pseudomonadales; family Pseudomonadaceae; genus Pseudomonas; species Pseudomonas sp. EB271-G4-1. The sequence goes on along the minus strand of NZ_JBYTEO010000070.1, from coordinate 6,787 downwards.
ACCAGGCTGTCCGCCAATGCCCGATGCAACGCACCGAGGCGAAACATCTGCGGCGTGTAGGCCTGCCAGATCACACTGCGGTCCACGGTTTCGACCACACGACCGTGCTTGTCGACCCGTTTGAGCGTATCCCGCGCCGGAACCGCCAGCAGTCCACCGACAGGATCATCCGCCAACTCCGCCAGCAGCTTGTCCAGATCGTTCCGACTCAGGTTTGGCCGTGCGGCATCGTGAACCAACACCCAATCCTCATCATCGGCACCTTGGGCATGCAAATGCAGCAATGCGTTGAGCACCGATCCGGAACGCTCGGCGCCACCCTCGACCCGTGTTATACGCGGATCGCCGGCAAGCGTCAGGCTCGACCAATAAGGATCATCAACAGCAAGACTGACCACCAGGCCTTTCAGGCAAGGATGATCGAGAAAACAGCCAAGGCTGTGTTCGAGAATAGTGCGCCCGCCCAGTTGCAAGTATTGCTTGGGACGGTCCGCGGCCATACGGGCACCGACGCCCGCGGCAGGAATCACGGCCCAGAAGGCCGGCAGAGACAGGTTCATTGCGCCAACTGGTAAAGGGTTTCACCGTCCTTGACCATGCCCAACTCATGGCGAGCCCGCTCTTCAACGGTCTCCATGCCCTTTTTCAACTCACTGACTTCCGCGTCCATCACGCGATTACGTTCCAGCAATGTCTGGTTCTCGGCCTGCTGATCCGCAATCTGCTGCGTCAGCTCAGCCACTTGCGCCAGACTGCCATTACCCACCCACAGGCGGTATTGCAGGCCAGCCAGCAACAGGAGCAAGACGAGAAACAACCAATTGGGACTGCGCATCGAATATCAGGTATCCAGTGAAAAAAGACAGCCATACCAAAACGTGAAGCTACTGATAGCACGAAGCCTGGAAGAACCAGGCTTGTGCTTTCAAGGCATCAGATTAGTGGCAAAAGCGTCGCTGTTGCGATTTTTCCGACACAATCCGGTGTCTTTTTTACCAGCCAGTGCCGTGCCTCACCAATACGCTCCTTTTTGACGAGTGACTGTTGTTGTCAGACAAGGCGCCGCGACGAGTCATAGCTGGCTATGGCGAGGAGCGGCAACGCAGTATGACGACAACAGGCACCGTCAAAAATGAGCAGTATTGGCGAGGCACGGCACTCTATCAACCGCGGAATTCGCTGCGGCCGTTGTACTTGGCTTTACCGTTCAACTGCTCTTCGATACGCAGCAGTTGGTTGTACTTGGAAACGCGGTCGGAACGGCACAGGGAGCCGGTCTTGATCTGGCCAGCCGAAGTGCCCACGGCCAGGTCGGCAATGGTCGAATCTTCGGTTTCGCCCGAACGGTGCGAGATCACGGCGGTGTAACCGGCGGCCTTGGCCATCTGGATGGCTTCCAGGGTTTCGGTCAGGGTGCCGATCTGGTTGAACTTGATCAGGATCGAGTTGGCGATCTTCTTGTCGATGCCTTCTTTCAGGATCTTGGTGTTGGTTACGAACAGGTCATCGCCTACCAGCTGGGTCTTCTCGCCGATCTTGTCGGTGAGGATTTTCCAGCCAGCCCAGTCGGACTCGTCCAGGCCATCTTCGATGGAGATGATCGGGTAACGCTCGGTCAGGCCTTTCAGGTAGTCGGCGAAACCTTCAGCGGTGAACACCTGGCCTTCGCCGGACAGGTTGTACTTGCCGTCTTCGTAGAATTCGCTGGCTGCACAGTCCAGGGCCAGGGTCACGTCGGTGCCCAAGGTGTAACCGGCGTTGGCCACAGCTTCGGAGATCACTTTCAAAGCGTCTTCGTTGGAAGCCAGGTTAGGTGCGAAACCACCTTCGTCGCCCACTGCAGTGCTCAGGCCACGGGCCTTCAGAACAGCCTTGAGGTGATGGAAAATCTCGGTGCCCATGCGCAGGCCTTCCGAGAAAGACTTGGCGCCAACCGGCTGCACCATGAATTCCTGGATGTCGACGTTGTTATCGGCGTGCTCGCCACCGTTGATGATGTTCATCATCGGAACCGGCATCGAGTAAACACCCGGGGTGCCGTTCAGGTTGGCGATGTGCGCGTACAGCGGCAGGTCCTGGTCCTGTGCTGCTGCCTTGGCCGCGGCCAGGGAAACGGCGAGGATCGCGTTGGCGCCCAGGGAACCTTTGTTTTCAGTACCGTCGAGCTTGATCATCGCCAGGTCGAGGGCTTTCTGGTCGCTTGGGTCCATGCCTTTCAACAGGTCTTTGATCGGACCGTTGATGTTGGCCACGGCCTTGAGTACACCCTTGCCCAGGTAACGGCTCTTGTCGCCATCACGCAGCTCGAGCGCTTCACGCGAGCCAGTGGAAGCACCGGACGGCGCGCAAGCGCTGCCGATGATGCCGTTATCGAGAAGCACATCCGCTTCCACGGTGGGATTGCCACGGGAGTCGAGAACTTCACGACCTTTGATGTCGACGATTTTAGCCATTGTTGTAAACACTCCAAAGTTGACGAAAACGACGCAGCTAGAGGAAATCTTTTACCGTCGGCAAGTGAGTTGCAGCGGGCAGGCTTGCGGACGATAAGGATCAGGCCCGAGGGCCTGAGCATTAAATCGTGCGGTACTTTACCGGAGAATTGAGGATTACGCGGTTTCTACCGTCGGAAAACTCTTCACCAGTTCGTCCAGGGCTTTGAGCTGGGCCAGGAATGGCTCCAGTTTGTCCAGGCGCAAGGCGCAAGGACCGTCGCACTTGGCGTTGTCCGGATCCGGGTGGGCTTCGAGGAACAGGCCCGCCAGGGACTGGCTCATGCCGGCCTTGGCCAGGTCGGTGACCTGGGCGCGACGCCCACCGGCGGAGTCGGAACGACCGCCAGGCATTTGCAGCGCGTGGGTCACGTCGAAGAACACCGGGTATTCGAACTGCTTCATGATGCCGAAGCCGAGCATGTCGACGACCAGGTTGTTGTAGCCGAAGCTCGAACCACGCTCGCAGAGGATCAACTGATCGTTACCCGCTTCCACGCACTTACTCAGGATGTGTTTCATTTCATGAGGTGCGAGGAACTGGGCTTTCTTGATGTTGATCACCGCGCCGGTCTTGGCCATCGCGACCACGAGGTCGGTCTGGCGAGACAGGAAGGCCGGCAGCTGGATGATCTCACAGACTTCAGCGACGACCGCGGCCTGCTCCGGCTCGTGGACGTCGGTGATGATCGGCACGCCGAAGGCTTGCTTGATGTCCTGGAAAATCCGCATGCCCTCTTCCAGGCCGGGACCACGGTAAGAGGTCACGGAGGAACGGTTAGCCTTGTCGAAGCTGGCCTTGAACACGTAAGGGATACCCAGTTTCTGGGTAACCTTCACGTACTCTTCACAGACCTGCATCGCCATGTCGCGGCTTTCCAGCACGTTCATGCCACCGAACAAAACCATTGGCTTGTCGTTGGCAATCTCGATATCGCCTACGCGGATGATCTTCTGCGCCATGGGGTTCAAGCCTTCTTCTGGTGTTGAGCCAAAGCTGCTTTAACGAAACCGCTGAACAACGGGTGGCCGTCGCGAGGCGTCGAGGTGAACTCAGGGTGGAACTGGCAGGCGACGAACCATGGATGATCCGGGGCTTCAACCACTTCAACCAGAGCGCCATCGCCGGAACGGCCGGAGATTTTCAGGCCGGCTTCGATGATCTGCGGCAGCAGGTTGTTGTTCACTTCGTAGCGATGACGGTGACGCTCGACGATCACGTCCTTGCCGTAGCAGTCATGGACCAGGGAACCCGGCTCCAGCAGGCAATCCTGCGCGCCGAGGCGCATGGTGCCGCCCAGGTCCGAGGCTTCGGTACGGGTTTCGACGGCGCCGGTGGCATCTTCCCACTCGGTGATCAGGCCCACGACCGGGTGACCGCTGGCACGATCGAACTCGGTGGAGTTGGCGTCTTTCCAGCCCAACACGTTACGAGCGAACTCGATCACGGCCACCTGCATGCCCAGGCAGATGCCCAGGTATGGAACCTTGTTTTCGCGAGCGTACTGGACGGCAGTGATCTTGCCTTCCACGCCACGCAGGCCGAAGCCGCCAGGCACCAGGATCGCGTCGACGCCTTCGAGCAGAGCGGTGCCCTGGTTCTCGATGTCTTCGGAATCGATGTAGCGCAGGTTGACCTTGGTGCGGTTGCTGATACCGGCGTGGCTCATCGCTTCGATCAGCGATTTGTACGCATCCAGCAGCTCCATGTACTTGCCGACCATGGCGATGGTGACTTCGTGCTCAGGGTTGAGCTTGGCGTCGACCACGGCTTCCCATTCGGACAGGTCGGCACCGCCGCATTGCAGGCCGAAACGTTCGACGACGAAATCGTCCAGGCCCTGGGAGTGCAGGATGCCCGGGATCTTGTAGATGGTGTCGGCGTCTTCCAGCGCGATCACCGCACGTTCTTCAACGTTGGTGAACTGCGCGATCTTGCGACGCGAAGAAACATCGATCGGGTGATCGGAGCGGCACACCAGCACGTCTGGTTGCAGGCCGATGGAGCGCAGCTCCTTGACCGAGTGCTGGGTTGGCTTGGTTTTGGTTTCGCCAGCAGTGGCGATGTACGGCACCAGCGTCAGGTGCATCAGCATCGCGCGCTTGGCGCCGACTTCGAAACGCAACTGGCGGATGGCTTCGAGGAACGGTTGCGACTCGATGTCACCCACGGTGCCACCGATCTCGACCATCGCCACGTCGGCATCGCCGGCGCCCTTGATGATGCGGCGCTTGATTTCGTCGGTGATGTGCGGGATCACCTGGATGGTTGCACCCAGGTAGTCACCACGACGCTCCTTGCGCAGCACGTGTTCGTAGACACGGCCGGTGGTGAAGTTGTTGTTCTGGGTCATGGTCGTGCGGATGAACCGCTCGTAGTGGCCCAGGTCCAGGTCGGTCTCGGCGCCGTCGTGGGTGACGAACACTTCACCGTGCTGGAACGGGCTCATGGTGCCCGGGTCGACGTTGATGTACGGGTCCAGCTTCAGCATGGTGACCTTAAGTCCCCGCGCCTCCAGGATGGCCGCCAATGATGCCGATGCAATGCCTTTCCCCAATGAAGAAACAACACCGCCCGTGACGAATATGTAGCGCGTCATGAAAAACCCTAGAAGTCTGCGTTAAAGCGGTCCGAGCCGCCGGGGAAAGCGAAGGAAGGCCGAAGCCCCCGATCACCTGCATTAATCACAGTGCACCTTTCAAAAAAACCGCCGCGTTGGGACAGACCGGGAAATGAAACACCGGTTCGTTGCTCGCTACACATTTTTTGGAATCGCCCAGCAAAGACTGCTTGGTAATCGGCAACTCCTGCAATTCAGGCGAATCCACAGAAGTTGTATCAAGAAGGGAGCGTAGTCTACCGGAAAGCCCCTTTCAGCTCAAACCTTGATCTTCGCCTGGTGGTTGCCAATGTAAATGCCAGTCACCCTGGGCCTTGCCGTCCAACCCCGGCAGGTTCGCCACCGCCAGCAATTGCTCGCCCTTGTACAGCAGCGGCAATCTGCCGCGCACGAACTGCGGCACCGCGGTTTCATTGAGCAAACGCTTGAGATCGCGATGCCCACGACCCGGCAGAGCCATCACCTCGCCCCCCTCACGATAGCGGATCTGCAGTATGCCTGCGGGGATTTGTCCACTGAGCGTGAGTACGCCGTTATCGGGCAACACCAGCGGCTGCGCGGGTTCAAGCCATGCTCCAGGCGCGGGCACCGCGCGCAACCAGGCACCGGATAACCACCAGATACGCCCACCCGCCCGATGCAACTGGCCATCGGCGAGGCGCCAGATCGGCCGGGCGTCGCCGGTGGCATCGCGTAAATCGACCCAACCCGACCAATGGTCACTGTCCGGCAGTCGGGTCAGGGGTTCGAGCCAATGGCTGAGCGCATTGCGCTGGCGAGCGGCGGAGAGTTTTTCCAAGGGAGCGAGGTCGAGCGACGGCAGACCCAGCCAATCGAAATCACTTGGCGTGTTCGCCTGGCTCAAGTCGATTTGCGCAAGATCATCGAGCAATCCCTGCGCCTCACTGAGATGCGCAGCACTGCGAGCCATGGTCACGAGTGCCTGTGGCCACCGCGCAGTCAATGCCGGGAACACCTGATGACGCAGGTAATTGCGCGAGAACTGCCGGTCTTGATTGGAAGGATCCTCGATCCAGCTCAGCTTGTGTTCCGATGCATAGGCTTCCAGCTCAGCGCGCGTAACATCGAGCATGGGTCGCAACAGATGCCCTTTTCCCAGAGGACGCTGGCGCGGCATCCCCGACAGACCCCTTACCCCGGCGCCGCGCAACAAGCGAAACAGCAAGGTTTCCGCCTGATCGTCACGGTGCTGGGCCGTCAGCAGCACTTCATCGGCTTGAGTGACCTCACTGAACGCCGCATATCGTGCATCGCGGGCGGCTCGCTCGAGGCTGGCGCCGGGTTGCACTTGCACGCGGACGACGTGCAGCGGCACGCCCAACGCACCACAGACCGACTGACAGTGATCCGGCCATGCGTCGGCCACAGCCTGAAGGCCGTGATGGACATGGATGGCACTGAGCGCCGGCAGGGATTCGGTTTTGGCGAGCTGTGCGAGCAGGTGCAGCAGGACGGTGGAGTCGAGGCCACCAGAGAATGCGATGTGCCAAGCTGGGGCATTGCGCCAGGGTTTCAGATTCAGCAGGAGCCTGGCAGATAGATCGATATTGAAAGGATTCATAGAGATCGATCACTTCACATAAATCCACTGTAGGAGCTGCCGCAGGCTGCGATCTTTTGATCTTGAAAAAGCAAGATCAAAAGATCGCAGCC